>NVRO01000012.1 GCA_002400895.1 Planctomycetota bacterium | reverse complement strand
GCTCCCCCAATGCGGGTGAGGTTCATTATTGCCGGGGCGTAACGCCCCTTGGTGGCGTCGTACTGGAAGCAGAAGAGAATCAGTCGATCGATTGAGGATCGGACTTCGCCGGATGCCGTTTCCAGCAATGACAGGCGAAGTGTTTCAGGGTCATAGTCAATGCCATAAATATAACGGGAAACTTTCCCTTCCGGAGAAAGCAGAATCAGTGCAGTGGTATGGGCAAACTCGTCCTGCTCCGGAAGGAATCGATAACCAAAGCCGACGCTGGAGGCGATAGCGGTGATGACCTCCTGCTCGCCGACCAGAAAATTCCAGTCGGCATTGGCGCGCCCATAGGAATCAAGGTAGCGGGAGCGCACCTCAGCGGCATCTTCCGTTTTTTCCTCGGGATTGATACTGACAGTAATGATATTGAAGTCGATTCCGGCAGTGTCATTCATCTCCTTCAGCGCCGTCACCAGGCCGGTGAGCTGCAAGTTGCAGAGCATTGGACAGTTGGCGTAGTTCAGAGTCAATATTGCCGGTTTGCCGTCGGTAAACAGATCGGCAAACATTAATTCCGCGCCGGTGTGGTCACGAAAACGCAACTCGCCCGGCACCGCCGTCTCAAGTTTTTCGATAATCCCCACCTCTGCCAGTACATCCACCGCGCGCACCTCCTGCGCACCGACTGTGGTTGTCGACATCATCGTGGCTACGCCCAACAACAGACCCATAGCGCTCGGAAAGACCGGGCGGCTAGTGACGGAAGAGTGGTTTAACTTCAAGCGTGTGGGTAATTGGGTTCAGGTGTTACTCGGTCGTTACCGAGATCATGGAGGACTCAATGTCGCCAAGTTCGTTCTTTTGGGACTGTTTTTGCAAGGTAGCCTTGTCGCGGATTCCCTGGTTTTGTCTGACGGAAACTTTACCGGACATTTGGTGGAAGGCACCCTTCGCCGCAATTGCCAAGGCAAGGGTGGCAAATAATCCGACCAGCGTAATCGTAATTAGCTTGGCAATCGGGAGATCGTCTTGTTGGTGCGCCATGTTAATCAGGTGTTTTGGAAGGCCAGGGAATCTCCAAGGAGGGGGTCCTTTTGAGGAATGAGTGGCTTGTTGCCCGCAGTTCTCGCCACTGCCCAAACAAAAACACCAAACAAGCCGACTGCGGAGACAATCTCCATAATGCCAATTGGCAAGACTTCATGGGAATACTCTGGCAAAATCAGCCAGGCCATGTCCACCCATTGAAGAACCAGCAGGTAGCACGCCCAGAATGTGAGTGCGCCGCTATGGCGCTTGGTGTGGCGCGAAATCAGGCCCAAGAATGGGACTGCAAAATGGAAAATCACCAAGGACCAGGTAACCGGCATCCAGGCTTCAGTACGCCGAATAATGAACCAACCTGTTTCTTCCGGAATGTTGGCATACCAAATCAACATGAATTGGCTGAAGGCAATGTAACCCCAGAAGAAAACAAAGGCGAACATGAACTTGCCAAGGTCGTGGTAGTGCTCCTTGGTAATGACGGTGGCAAGCGCCCCGCCCCTCTGCAAACAACGACCAGCTAATATCAACCATGCCATGATTGACATGGTCGCGCCGGCAAAGTAGTAAACACCGAATATCGTGCTGAACCATTCTGGAGCCAAAGACATGATGATGTCAAAGGAAGCAAATGAGATCGACAGAGCAAACAGGATTACCGCTATCGGCGACCACCTTTTGGCTTTCAGGGTTGGTGCGTAATCTGAACTTTCATCCTGGGCGAGCGACTGCCTCAAGAAGAAGCGTCCCATGCCCGACCATAACAGGAGGTAAAAGGCCAGACGGAAGGAGAAAAAGTTGACATTCAACCAACTCGACTTGTGCTCCACCAACGCGGCGTGTTCACCGTGTGGATGAATCCATGGCCACAGCAAGCCACCAAAGTCATCTACCCCATGGTGGGAAAACAGAGGATATAAAAGCGGCAACGCCATCACTCCGATCCAGGGGAAAGCACCTATCGTGTATTCCGCAATGCGCCTCACCGTAACACTCCAGTGAGCATTGGTGAGATGTTGAATTATTACGAAGAAGAGACCACCAAGCGCAATTGAAAGAATCCAGCTGAAGGCGGTCAGATAGCCGAAGAAAAACCGACGAAAATGGTCTCCTTCAAGGCTACCAAGGGTGACCGCGATTCCCATGGCGACGAGCCCGATGGTGAGACCTTTGCGTCCAATCCGCGAGGTCAGAGACCCGTCGCTGATTATGTCGGTTAGTGGAGCAGTTTGGAGTGCCATGGTCAGTTCTGCTGGGCACGCTGCAGGGCCTTGAGGTAATAGGCAATTGCCCAGCGATCCTCTGCGGGTATCTGCTGGCGGTAGCCCGGCATGGTTCTGATGCCGTTGGTAATGGTGTTGACAATCTGTCCGAATGGTTGGTCAACCACCCTTTGTTCGGTCAAATCAACCGGCTTGACCCAAACAGCTTGCCCTGACATTGCCAATTCAGATGCACGCTGGTGAACAAGTCCATCCCCGCGTCCGGCAAAACCGTGACAAACGGTGCAGTAAATATTGAAACGTTCCCGGCCACGCTGCATTGTTTTCATGTTGGCATCAACCGGAAGTTCGGTCACCCATTCTTCGTCTCCCAACTTGCCGTCCAGGAACGAACCGGTTAAAGCGAGTTCGCCGCGGGCAACGGTGCCTGCTGGGTCCAGGCGCATGGCACGACCATCGGCAAACAAGGGGCTGGGGTTCTGCGCCTTGTACTTGTCCTGGAAGTCCATGTTCGATATCAGGTGAATACGTGGAGATTCCGAGGTGTTGTGGCGTGCTGAGTAAAGCACCGCCGGGGGCAGCAATAACAACGAAGCGAAAACCCACACAAAGCGCTGTATGCCAATCGGCAGGAGGCTGCTCTCGTTCGGCATTGCCACCGTTTCGATGGCCACCGGGTCAAGCGTTTCGAGGAAAGCCGGGGTTTTTGTGGGGTCAAAGAGGGGGTCGCACCCTTCGATTACCAGGTAGAAACGATCGTTGGTCGCACGTTTAAAGCGCTCGACCCGAAACAGCGGATGAAACCACTTGGGCAAGTTGTTTAGCGCCAGCATGCCAAACACTGCGGTCAGCGATGCAAACAGGACTGTCAACTCGAATCCTACCGGGGTTGCGGCCGGCAGACCGAAGAAAGGCTTACCGGAGATCTTGAAGGGGTAGTCGACCGCGTTGGTCCACCACTGCAGCGTGAAGGCAAAAATCAGACCGACAAATCCGCCGAGCAGCACCATCCATGGCAGGATGGTCGGGCGAATGCACATCGCATCGTCCATCCCGTGAACCGGGAAGGGCGAATGCACATCCCATTTGAGGAAGCCCTTTGCGCGCACCTTGCGGGCTGCAGCAAGAATCGAGTCGACATTGTCAAACTCGGCAAGAGCTCCGTAGAGTTTTTGATTGTCAGTCATTTCACTCACCCCCCCTTTCATTGTGCCCGCCMTGGCCAGGGYGTGCCTCCGGCATCACGTTCTTGATTTCACTTACTGCGACCACCGGYAAGTAGCGGCAGAACAGCAGGAACRAGGTAAAGAACAAGCCGAAACTACCCGCAAGCGTGAGCAAGTCGATGATGGTMGGTTTGAAGTAGTGCCAGGAACTTGGAAGGAAGTCGCGCGACAGCGATGTGACAACAATCACGAACCGCTCGAACCACATTCCAACGTTTACCAGCAACGAAATTATCCACATTGTCAACATGCTGCGGCGTATCTTCTTGAACCAGAACAGCTGCGGAATAATCACGTTACAGCTGACCATGATCCAGTACGCCCAAGCATAATTACCCATGGCTCGGTTGATGAACACGAAGCTTTCGTACGGGTTACCCGAGTACCAGGAGATGAAAAACTCCATGGCGTAGGCGTAACCGACCATCATGCCGGTCGCCATAATCACCTTGCACATGTTTTCCATGTGCCGCACGGTCACCAAATCCTTCAAACCGAAGAGCTGGCGGGCCGGAACCATCAAGGTAATCACCATGCCGAAGCCGGAGAAAATAGCTCCTGCCACAAAATATGGGGGAAAAATCGTAGTGTGCCAACCGGGCAGCTGGGTGGTCGCAAAGTCAAAGGAAACCACCGAATGAACCGAAAGCACCAGCGGCGTAGCCAGGGCGGCAAGCAACAGGTAGGCTCTTTCGTAGCGGTGCCAGGCCCGGTTGGAACCAGTCCAGCCGATTGAGAACAGACCGTACATCAACTTCCTTACCTTGGTGGTAGCCCGATCCCGCAGGGTGGCAAGGTCGGGAATCATTCCTACGTACCAGAAGAGAAAGGAGACCGTGAAATAGGTGCCTACCGCGAAAACGTCCCAAACCAGCGGGCTGCGGAAGTTGGGCCACATGTCCATCTGATTAGGGAGCGGGAACAACCAATAAGCAAACCAGGGGCGACCGATGTGAATGCCGGGGAAAAGACCGGCGCAAATGACCGCAAAAATGGTCATCGCTTCGGCAAAACGGTTGATTGCCGTCCTCCACGTTTGCCGGAAAAGAAACAACACCGCCGAGATGAGGGTGCCGGCATGGCCGATACCAACCCAGAACACGAAGTTCACGATTGGGAAGCCCCAGGCTACCGGCTGGTTGTTGCCCCATACGCCTACACCTTCCCAAAGGAGATAGGCAAGACAAAACCCGAGGACGCCGAGAAAACTGACTGCGATGGAGAATGCAATGTACCAGGCACGAGGAGGCTTATGCTCCGCGACCCTGGAAACAATTTCGGTCACCGAGTTGAAATCGTTTTTGCCCTGCACAAGTGCGGGCGGACGAATCTCCTCGGGCATGGTGGCCGCGACCTGATTAGCCATGGCTTGTGCCGGAAGAGTGTTCTGTGGAGGACACGAGGGAGGGGTGCGGGTTGCGGATGCGCGCCAGGTAGCGAGTGCGCGTATCCAGATTGAGTTCACCGAGCATTTCGTAGCTGCGCGGGTTGGCGAAAGCCTTGCTAACGGCACTGCCTTCCAGGTTGAGGTCGCCAAAAGTGATGGCGTTGGTGGGGCAAACTTGCGCGCAGGCCGGAGTGACATCACCATCGCGCATGTCGCGACCCTGGTTGGAGGCTTCAATCCTGGCCACCTGGATCCGCTGCACACAGTAGGTGCATTTCTCCATCACCCCGCGGCTCCGGACCGTAACTTCGGGGTTGTTTACCAACTTCAATACTTCGTTGCCTTCGTCGCGGAAAGCCTCGGAATAATAATGGTAGTTGAAACGACGCACCTTGTACGGACAGTTGTTGGAGCAGTATCGAGTTCCCACACAGCGGTTGTAAATCATGTCGTTCAGACCTTCGCTGGTATGGGTAGTTGCCGCAACCGGACAAACTTGTTCGCATGGAGCCATTTCGCAATGGTGACACGCAACTGGCTGGCTTGTGACCTCCGGATCGTCGATGTCACCACTAAAGTAGCGGTCCATCCGAATCCAATGCAGTTCACGGCCCTTCGCCACCTGGGCCTTGCCGACAACGGCGATGTTGTTCTCGGACTGACAGGCAATGGTGCAACCAGAACAACCAGTGCAAGTAGCAAGGTCGATGGTCATGCCCCACTTATGGCCGGTCTCGTAACTGCGCTCTTTCCACATGGAGTTGAGCGGTGGGTGATGGACGCGGTCCTTGGCAAAATCGTTGTGATCCTTCCACTCCGACAGGTCGCCCTCTCGCACCAGAGCACCAAGGCGCTCTTCGCGGCCATGCATTCCGGTCTCGTCGATTACATGGTGGTCTTGAGTGGACACCAGGGAGTAACTCTCTCCGGTCACGGAAACTTTGGCACCGGTTGCAATGTTCAATCCAATCGAGGTGCGCACTTGGTAGGTATCGAAACCAACCGGCTCGACATTCTGCTCGGCCATATCACTGGCAATGCCAGCCACTTGCCCGGCCGCCAGCCGGCCATAACCAAGCGGCAAGGTAATCGAGTCGTTGGCATGGCCCGGCATCACAAAGATTGGGATTTCCATTGCTCGTCCATTGACGCTCAGGTTGACGATGGATTCATGACTAATACCATGTACTTTCGCAGTCGCAGCTGACATAAAAGCGGCGTTGTCCCACACCATCTTGGTCAGCGGGTCTGGCAGTTCCTGCAACCAACCGGAGTTGGCAAAGCGACCGTCGTAAACCGAGTCGTCAAGGACAAAATTGACTTCAATTCCGTCTGGGCGCCCCATCGGAGCCTTGCTCCAGTCGGTGGGAATCGGTTGCGGCGCAACAACCTTCATTGCCGGCAGGGCACTTCCGGTAACAAATCCGTCGTGGACCAGTTTCCGCCAAGAGCCGCCAACTCCGTCCAGCGCTTGCTTCACCAGCTCATGACCATCAGCGTCCCGGCCATTGATGAAGAAGGAAACCAACTCAAGGTCGGATCGACCGCCCCAAATCGGGRCAATCAGGGGTTGGCGCAAGGTAACGGTGCCGTCCCAGGCACGGGCGTCGCCCCAACATTCCATCCAGTGCGCACGCGGYAGATGCCAGGAGCTGGCGAGCGAAGTCTCGTCACGGTAAAGCGAAGAGTGAACCACGTTTTCAACCTTGCTCAAGGCCTCGGCAAAGCCAAGGTCGGCGGGCGCGTTGTAAATCGGGTTGCCGCCAATAATCARCAGGGTCTTGACCTCACCACGATTAATTTTGTCAATCAGGCCCTTCATCTGGCCAATGCTGTTGGAAATTTCAGTGGCCACATACTTGACCGTCTTGCCAACATTTTTCAATGCCAAGTTCAAGCGATGTGCGCGTGCATGAACCTCCTTTGGCTGTCCGGCGCCAACCGTGATGATGCCGGCACCCTGATGCCTGGCCAGATCGTCTGCTGCAGCCTTGATGATCGCCTTGGTTTTGGGCTCTTCCAGGAACCCGCCTTGAGGCGCATCGGCGGCGGCAACATTGAGGTGATGAGTAGTTGCCAACTCGGCCTCGAGTGCGGCAAGAAAGGCATCGATTCGTGTCGCCATCAGCGGCAGTCGGTGATCGGCGGAAGAACCGGTAACGGTGAAATGTGATTCGACCGCATAAAGTCGGTTCATCTCACCCTCTTCCGGCTTGCGGCCGGCAGCGAATCCACGCGAGTTGCGAATCCGATCCGGGTGAGTGTGCAACGGATCGTCGTCAAGGGACACAATCACGCGTGCGGCAGCAAAGTCGTAAACCGGACGCAACGGAGCGCCAAGCCCGCGTTGACAACCATGAGTTTCGTTGTCGCGGTTAATCGGTTCCCAGATGTGCCAACTTGCATTGGGCATGGTAGTGGACATCTGCTTGCGCAAGGACTTCATCGTTACCGACGAAGTTTCCTCCGACAACACCGCAAAAGTCTTGCCTTTGACCTGGCGAATGGCCTTGGTTATCTGGCGTGCCCAAGCATCGAATGTTTCCCAATCGGATTCACTTTCGACATTGTCCTGGTAACGAGCCGGGCCACGGCTGCGGTCCGGGTCGTACAACTCAAGGGTTGCGGCCTGGGCATACTGGCTGGTCGCGCCCTGGCTTGCAGAGTGCTCCTTGTTACCTTCTACCTTTATCGGGCGGCCGTCATAGCTGGTGACCACCAATGGCTGGGCGACACCACCGACTTCCATCGAAGTGGCGAAGTAGCGCGACTTGCCGGGGACACGACCCTCGGGCCGCTCGGCAAAGGGAGTGATCTTCTCTTCCTTCCAGTAGCAACTGGAAGCACTGGCAAGCGCCACTGAAGCACCGGCCAATTGAAGAAAGCGGCGCCGTGATGAAGAAGTCCAATCCTCTTCAATGCCACTCGGGAACTCGGCAGCTACCCTTTCCTGAAACTCGGGAGTGTTCTCGAGTTCATTAAGGCTGCGCCAGTACTGTTTGGTCTGTTCTGATCTTATTACCGATGACATGCCGAGCAATCCTCACGCGGGTTAATGTCGTTTTCTTTGCGCAAACGAGCGCCCAATTCTTCGCGATTCTCATCTGTAGCCCAGGCGAGGTCGGTAACTAGCTCCTTTGGCCGCAGTTGTGGATCGGGGTGACGGTGACAATCAAGGCACCATCCCATTGCCAGGGGTTCAACTTGTTTGACCCGCTCCATGGTGTCGACACGGCCATGGCATTCAACACAAGACACGCCCTTATTAACGTGGGCGCTGTGGTCGAAATAAACGAAGTCGGGCAAGTCGTGAACACGCACCCATTCAATCGGATCGCCACTCGCAGCGCTTTCACGTACTGGCGCCAAGGCAATGCTTTCCGGGTGAATCCGCCCGTCGTGGCAGTTCATGCATACACCAGTCGGTGGAATCGCAGCGTGGGCCGCAACCTCAACGGTAGTGTGGCAATAACGGCAATCCATACCGAGTTCGCCAGCATGTAAGGCATGGCTAAAGGGGACCGGCTGTTCCGGCGAGTAACCAACGTTTATGGTCTCCGGCGAAGCGCCGTACCAAAGCAACCCAATTATGTAAATTGGGGCTGCCGCGAGGGTTAAGCCCATCATGGGACGGACTTTATCCGTCCAGCTGGGAAAGTCGAACACGCTCATTTTTTCATCCGGGGGATGGGCTGCAGTCCAATCGGGTTTGCCAATTAGGTGGGAGTGTCAGCGGCAAGTCGCACAATTTAACGTCTTTACTGAACTTAGTGGCGCTTTTGTGACAATTGTGAGCAGATTATTACTACACGTTGAATACTGTCCAGCCAAAGTGGAAAATTAGCGCTCAGTCCTGCTTCGCAAACTCACGAATAATGAAAACCAATCCCTGGACCACTTCTGGCTTGGACTCGAGGTCGGGATTGGGGGGCATGAGGGCTGACTTGCCCATCGCCGCCCCCCCCTTGACTATGATCTCGGCAATTTCCTCATTGCTGACACTGGCCTGCCAGGTTTTGTCCTGGTAATTACGCGGTTTGGGGTCCAGAGCGACGGCGGCAGCACCATCACCAACTCCGGAAGTGCCGTGACAAACCGAGCAACGGATGGCAAATATCTCGGTTGATTCCACCGGAGGGTTGTAACCGGCATCGAAGGCATCGGTGGAACTCGCGCTCACGGCCTCATCAGAACCACAAGCGGGAACAGCGAGCAAAACCAGAAGGGCAACTCCAAGGTGGGTGGCGGTTGTGTTCATACTCTCGATTATTCCACTATCCAAGGAAATTGGGCCTCGAAAGCAGTGATAAACTTTCTCTTCGCCTTCCCCTACTCCCACTACATGGGTTGTACGGACTGTGCGTGGTGCTATCCTTTGCGCCGTTTCGGGGCTTAGCATTGCCCCTGAGAAGATGACTGAGCCTAAATCCACCGGTGGCCACCTGCCGGGATACCTCGCCACCCAGCGCGATGATCGCTGGTGGATTGAGCCACTCCTGACCGGACTTGGCTTTGCCTTGTTCGTCGTTTATTCGACCTGGGCGGCCTTTCAGGGCGCACACTATTGGGCGGGGTCCTATCTGTCGCCTTTTTATTCACCTCTTCTATTCATCGATCCGTCGGCCGCCGGGGCAGCACCGATTGAACACGCCTGGTTCGGTCTTTGGCCGGACTCTCTCAGATCCATTTGGCCAAGTTGGTTACCGATTTCTCCAGCCTTTCTGATTCTGGCTGGCCCTCTCGGCTTCCGCGGCACCTGCTATTATTATCGGAAGTTCTACTATCGAGCCTATTTCAGTTCTCCTCCGGGATGCGGAATCGAAGGTGCCCGTAAGGGAAAATACCGAGGCGAAACCGGCCTCTTTCTGATTCAGAACCTTCACCGCTATACCCTGTACATAGCCATCGCCTATATCGTCATTCTTTATTACGATGCCTACCATTCCTTTTTCCGTGACGGTGAAGGCGGCGTCGGTGTTGGCAGCGTCGTTCTGCTAATCAACCCGACCCTCCTATCCTTTTACACTTTCGGCTGCCACTCATTCCGCCACCTGATTGGCGGTCGCCTGAACTGCTTTTCCTGTGACGCCGTGGCTGAGATGAGCCACCAAGGATGGAAGAAGGTTAGTGGCCTGAATCGTCGCCACATGATGTGGGCATGGATCAGTTTGGTCTGGGTCGGATTCACCGACTTCTACGTACGAATGGTCTCAATGGGGATATGGCAGGATTGGAGTACATGGGGATGAACTTAAGCTCTGACATTCAACGAATCCGCCACGATGTTGTCGTCATCGGCGCCGGCGGTGCCGGCTTGCGTGCCGCTATTGCCAGCAGCAGCCGTGGGCTTGACGTGGGGGTAGTGTGTAAGTCCCTTCTCGGGAAAGCACATACGGTAATGGCTGAAGGCGGATGTGCCGCCGCCCTGGGCAATGTGGACTCCCGTGACAACTGGAAGGTTCACTTCCGCGACACCATGCGTGGCGGCAAGTTTTTGAACCAGTGGAAGATGGCCGAACTGCATGCCAGGCATGCCCCGGATGAAGTGAGATTGCTGGAACAATGGGGAGCCGTCTTTGACCGGACTCCCGAGGGTCTCATCGGTCAGCGTAATTTCGGCGGCCACCGCTACCCGCGGCTTGCCCATGTTGGTGACCGCACCGGATTAGAAATGATTCGCACCTTGCAGGACCACGCGATTCATCAGCAGGGAATCCAGGTTCATATGGAGTGCACCGCGCTTCGCATCGTGAGGGATGGCGACAAACTGGCCGGCGTTCTCGCTTATTGGCGCGATACCGGACGCTTTGTTCTCTTCGAATGCAATGCGGTCATCCTCGCCACCGGCGGCGGCGGAAAAGCCTGGCGTGTCACCTCGAATTCGTGGGAATACACCGGTGACGGATTCGACCTTGCCTACGAAGCAGGCGCTGAGTTGGTGAATATGGAGTTCACCCAGTTCCACCCCACAGGAATGGTGTGGCCGCCATCAGTTCGCGGCATCCTGGTAACCGAAGGGGTGCGCGGAGACGGAGGCATCCTCCTGAACAGTGAAGGGGAACGGTTCATGTTCAACTACATCCCGGAAAAATTCGCCGCCGAAACCGCGGATTCCGAGGAAGAGGCTGAACGCTGGCTGGACGGGGACAAGAACGCCCGCCGCCCACCGGAACTCCTGACCCGGGATGTAGTCGCCCGTGCCATTACCAAGGAAGTGCAGGCTGGGCGTGGCTCACCGCACGGTGGCGTATTCCTGGATATCGCCAGCCGTAGACCCGCTGATGTCATTCGCCGCAAACTCCCTTCGATGTATCACCAATTCAAGGAACTTGCCGAAGTTGACATCACCAAGGATGCGATGGAAGTGGGTCCTACTCTCCACTACTTCATGGGCGGAATCAGAGTTGACTCAAACACTCAGATGACCTGCGTGCCTGGTTTGTTCGCCTGCGGTGAATGCTCCGGCGGCATGCACGGCGCCAACCGCCTCGGCGGAAATTCCCTATCCGACTTGTTGGTGTTCGGAATGTTGTCCGGAAATGCTGCCGCTGACTACCTGGACAAGTTCGTGGCAACTCCGCAGGCCAGCTCTGAAACCGTGGATGCAGCCATCCGCGAGGCAACCGCGCCCCTCAACCGGGAGGAAGGACCAAATCCGTATCTGCTTCATGAGGAACTGCAAGCCATCATGAACGATGGTGTGAACATCGTCCGGGATAAGGAAGGATTGGAAAGTGCCATTCAGTCCCTGGAAGCCCTGAAGCAGCAAGTTGCCGCAGTCAAAGCTCATGGGTCTTCTCAATACAACCCGGGCTGGCATGAAGCCATCTCGCTTGGTCCATTACTTGTTACTGCCGAGTCGGTGGCGCGCGCTGCACTGGTTCGGGAGGAAAGCCGGGGAGCACACACCCGAATCGACTTCCCCAGCGAGCAGGATGATTGGCAGGCCGTCCACGTCATCATCAGCAAATCCGCTGACGGTTCCAT
>NVRO01000011.1 GCA_002400895.1 Planctomycetota bacterium | reverse complement strand
AATTTACGTTCAATGAAGTATTCGTCCTTGAGGGCAATCTCTTCCAGCTCCATGGCAATTTCCAACTGCCTGCTGGAGATGCCGAGTCGCTCGATGACCTCGGCGCATGCGTTCTTCAGAACCATTGCGCGGGGGTCATAGTTCTTATAGACGCGGTGGCCGAATCCCATCAAGCGGGCAGGATTGTCAGGGTCTTTCGCGCGCGCCACAAATTCATCTGCAGTTTCACCGCGCTTGGTGATAGCGTTGAGCATCTCGATTACTTTCTGGTTGGCGCCACCATGGAGACGACCCCAGAGCGCAGAGATGCCGGCAGAAATCGAAGCGTACATATTGGCTTGCGAACTGCCTACCAGGCGGACGGTGCTGGTAGAGCAGTTTTGTTCATGGTCTGCATGCAGAATCAGGAGCATGCCAAGAACTTTGGCGACGACCGGATCGGTTTTATAGTCTTCGCAAGGGGTTGCAAACATCATGTGCAAGAAGTTCGATGAATAGTCAAGATTATTGAGCGGATAGTTGAACGGCTGTCCCATCGAGTGCTTGTAGGCCCAGGCTGCGATAGTCGGAAACTTGGCAATCAGGCGGATGGTGGTTTCGCGAATACTGCGTTCGGTTTCCTTTTCCTGGTAAAAAGTTGATAGAGCACCCACAGTTGCGGCAGTGACCGGCATCGGGTGGGAATTTTTTGGCAGGGCCGAGAAGAAACCGCGAAGATTCTCATGCAACATCGTGTGGTAGGTGATGGCAGTCGTGAATTCCTCCAGCTCCGCTTTGTTCGGCAGCTCGCCATAAATCAGCAACCACGCGACCTCCAGGAAACTGCTATTTTCGGCCAACTGCTCGATTGGGTAGCCGCGATAACGCAGAATCCCCTTTTCCCCATCAATAAAGGTGATTGAGCTCTGGCAGGCACCGGTATTGGCAAAGCCGGGGTCGTAGCTGATCAGGCCACTCTGATCCCGCAATTTGGAAATATCAATCGCTTGTTCTCCTTCGCTACCTTCGACCACTGGCAGTTCAATTTCCTGGCCTTCGAATGTAATTTTGGTTGTCCGTTCAGTCATAAGTTTGCTTTCGATTGCCTTGCATCAGTTTGGTGGGTTATTCTAAGGGTATTGCCAGGACCTGGAAGAAAAACCTACCCGGCTTCCACCATTCTGTTCGAGAATGGTCGACCATGACCGCGAATAAGTTGTTGGCGGTTAAGTGCTAGGGCAATACCGTAATCGGGTGCGGCCAGCTGATTGTTTCGACAGTGGTGGAGTTGGAGTTTGGTCGGACCAGGAAGGAACTCCAGAAAGTTCGATTGGCCAAGGACGGGTCGTTCGGCACATTGATTGCGATGCTGGCATTGCCATTGCTGTTCAGGACGCCACTGAATCCAACTTGAGCTGAAGACCAGTTGAAGATTGGATCCGAGGCCAACCCGAGTACAAAGCCGGAGCCTATTGAGGTTGATTTCGGGATAGTTCCACCCGAAAGATAGAGCCTGAACCAACTATTTGCCCGGTACCGAGCTTCCAGGTCAAGGCTGAAGCTGCCGCCTACAGTTGGCGTTCCAATGGTAGTGACAAGACCTTCGGCACTATCAATTTTACCTGACCAGGCCAGACAGAATGGTTCGGTGCTGCCGTTGAATCGCTGGCGAACCATGCGCACGGTGAAATATCCGCTTTTTGCCGGGGTAAACTTGAGAATCTCGAATGAGTTCTTGGTGTTGGCGGAGGAGGCCACGGAGTTCCCACTGCGGTCAAGAACCACCATGTCCAAGTCCATGTCCAGCACATCAGTGCTGTAGGCGCTATTTGCTTTGGAGAACCACAACCCGCAAATTCTGACTTCCTGGCCAGCAGCAACTGGAATTTTGAAGTCATATGAGTTGAAGGAATTTTGGAAGTCGGAGGCAACGAATGTCTTAGCTACATAGTTTCCGCGGGCAAGCAAGCTATCGGCGGCAAGTGCATGCACTCCACCAGCACCGTCCTTTTCGGATAAAACGTCATCACCTTCGAGGTTGTGCCAGGCCGATGCCATCAGCACCGCCTTGACCACTTCCGGTTTGGTCATCAGGGCGTTGTCGCGGCTTGCCATCAGCGTGGCCACCCCGCAGGTAAGTGGGCTGGCAGATGAAGTTCCGCCGAACCCGCTGTAGTAGGTTGATGTCCCGGTGGTGTCGACATCGTCACCGGCATTGGCAAGTTCCGGTTTTTCGTGCCCTTCAATCGGATCCAGGTAGCTCGAATATGAAGCCATTACGTCATTTGACCAGTTGCTGTCATTGGCGTCGTTGTAACAACCGGAATTGGTCGAGTTGTAACCATTGCCCGGAGTCGTGGTGAAAGCACCTGAGCCGGGTCCCTGGTTACCGGTAGATTTGAACATCATCATCGAGAAGTTGCGGATGGTGTAGTCGAAGAACCGATCGAGGTAGACAATGCTGCCTTTGCTGCCGTTCCACCAGGAGCAGTTGCCGAAACTAACCCCATTACTGATGGCGGCATTCCAGCTGTTGGGGGCACCGGAGTCGCCGGTTCCATCAGCACTGTAAATCTGGGGAATACCCCAGGCAGCTCCCTTGCGCACCGAGTGGTTCATGGCAATATTGCCGGCGCAAGCTGAAGCGTGTGAGCCGGTGCCTCCCGAGCCGTATATTTTTATCACCTGAGGAAGGTAGGGATTGGTGGTGGTGACATGGTCGGGGTCATTGACCATGGTCTTGACCGGGGAATTTGCAGCAGTCATGCCACTGTCCCAGACAAGCGGAGTGCGCATCGTGGCCTGCGCATTGTCAAGCTCCAGGAAAGTGTCAGGGAAACAAAAATAGGCTTCGTCAACCAGAGGATGCGCTGCGGCTTCGCGGATTAAGGAGGCGGGGAGAGTGGCGTAAACCACCGGCCATGCACCCAGAGTTTGAGTGACCTCGAAACCAGACCCAGTCAACAGATTGCTGAATATCTCGATGCGCTCGGCAAAGAACTGTTCAGCGACATCGCGAGCGTAGCGACGAGCAACTTCTCCGTCACTGCCGGCGGTAATCTGTTCGTCAATGAGGACGCGCCAATCCGGGGCATCTCGGGTTTCCAGCCAGAAGACAACCTCCAGCGGGGTTTGTGGAGAGCTCAAGGAAATACGTTCGAGCAGTTCCGGCGACAGTTTGCCGTTGCTTGCATGACCAAGTTCAAAATCGCGTTGACGTAACAGGTTTACATCAACTTCTCTTCCGTCGGGAAGGGTGGCAACGCTACGTATGATTGCAGCATCCTTGTCCCACCAGCGCAACTCGCGRACCTCGATATCGAGATTGGGTAGTTGCCAAGTWGTATCGGAAAGGAATTCTTGTTGGGGAAGGGTGAAGGAGAGCAGGATGGAGAAAAGCATTTGGTTATTAAAGGGCTAAGGGGGTTCAGCCAGAATAACCTAAAACCCTGYCTACATATATGGATTTGCCCCAACTGCGTGATTTGTGGCATCGACAATTTTGCCGATTCCCGGTACCGCATCGCGAATTGCCACCTCTACGCCCTGGGACATGGTTGCAGTTGCAGAACTGCAGCCCTGGCAGCCGCCTCCCATGTTAAGRAACAAATCACCACCATCTGAATCGACAATTTCAACAAAACCACCGTGGGAGGCCAGCCCGGGGTTGAGTTTGGTATCAACCACCTCTTGAGCAAGCTGGCGGAGGAGGTCGTCGCCTTTTTGAGATTCGAGAGCGTCCTCCGCGAAGAGGGGAGTGTCCAATTCCAGGAACATGCGGGTGGCAGTGCCGACTGCACGGGCCATATCGCGCCAATCATCCGGCTTCTTACTCATTGTGATGAGCAGTTCCGAATTGCGGATGCGCACCCCGCGAATACCATCAATCTCCAGGATTGCAGCTGTAAAGGGAGCCCACTCTGAAGCCCACGCTGAATCGGAGGAATAGAAGGTACCAGGGTAGAGGGTACGGTCGAAACGGAAGAGGCACTGATCCGGGCGGGCCTGTGGTTCGGCGGTAATCTGGACTTTTTGCTCGTTCATGATGTCTTTTTAGTCGATTGAGGAGGGTAATTCTAGTCGTTCGCGGAGAATTTAATTAGTCGCCAGCGCCACAGTTGTTGCAGGCTCTGCTCGCACTCTGATTTGTCCTCACCATGTTCGTTGACAAAGTATTCAATAATCTCATCGCGGGTGTTTTCACCGGTACAGGCTTCCCAAAGCCCGAGCTGTAGAGAGTCAGAATCAAGGGTGCGGCCAGCCGCCATAAAACGGACCGAGAGCGGCTCTCCGTCCTGGTCGCTGACCATTTCTGCATTTGCCGGCAAGTGGCAGGGATGCAACTTGCCGTCCGATGGCCAACTCTGTTTGCGAATCAGATAATCTCCCAGAACCAGTAAATCAAGGTCGGAATCAAGGAAGGTGCGCAACGCATCAGCCGGGGTTTCGACCAGCGGCTCTCCGGCTAGATTGAAGCTGGTGTTGAGCACCATCGGGATTCCGGTGTGCTGATTGAACAATTCAATCAGGCGGCGGAAGCGGGGATTCGTATTTTCGTCAAGGGTCTGAATGCGCGAGGAGCCGTCAACGTGGGTGACCGCGGGGACTTTATCGGAACGGCATTGAGCGGTACGCGACATGTAATCGCTACTACCGGGGGATTCGAACCAATCATCGGCATGTTCGGCCAGTACCGTTGGGGCAAAGGGACGAAACCCTTCACGTTTCTTGATGGCAGAATTAATTCTTTCAATCATTCCACCATCGCGCGGGTCGGCCAGAATCGAACGATTTCCAAGTGCGCGCTGTCCGAATTCTGCGCGACCTTGAAACCAAGCAACTACTTCGCCCTTGCTCAGAGCCTCGGCAGTAGCGGCGACAACATCATCGCTGAGGTAGCACTCTACCCAGGCTTCGAATTCRTTGATGTCGGCAAGTTGGTCCTGCTCCGTGAATTCGGTTCCCAGGAAGGGAGTGAAAGGCGTCCGGCGAGCCTGGGCGCGGGGATGCAGGTAGTGATGACCAAACAAGGCGCAACCGATGGCCAACCCTTCGTCGCCAGGCCAGGGGGGTATGAAAACATTTTCAAATCCAGCCTCCCGGGCGATGCGTCCGTTCATGGCGCAGTTGAGTGCAACTCCACCTACCAGACAGATGTTTTTCTCCCCACTTTGTTCGCGTAAGCCCCGGAGAAAGTCCAATGCGATCTGTTCCAGGTCGCGTTGGACATCGGCGGCCAGAGCAGCTTGCATCGGGCGTGCATCTTCTTCTCCCCATTGCSCGGCCTGAGGAGCAGAACGAAGCCGTTCCCAGTTGACCTCCAGTTCTGCCAAGGGGCCCCGCATGACCCAATCTGGAGCTTGCTGAGCAGCCCATTGTGGTGCCCACGGCGCCATTCCCATTACCTTGCCGCAAGCATTCCAATCACCAAAGATGTGAGAACTTACCCGCGAATAAACCGCCCCCAAGGACTCCATGTTTTCAAAGCCGTAGTTGTAGAGCAGGGTAGGAGTATGTTCGCAAATCCAGCGTTTGAATACGCGCTCCAGTTCGAGTCCCTCGAACTGGAATGCGCTCTCGCCTTCCCGCCATCCTTTCCCGTTGTTGCGATGCTCTGCCGGCGGGGATTCGGCGTAGTATTCGGCGGAGGCTAAGCCTGCGTCGGAAAAGTAATTCTCTCCAGGACGGTGGAGAGCTTCGAAAGTGGTGCCAATCCCGTCCATGACCACAATCAAACCACGGTCAAACTGGCAAATTGGCAGTACCGACCAGGCGTGGGCAAGATGGTGACTGAGTTCAAGTTTTTCAATCCCCGGAAGTAGATTGTTCCGGTCAAGATAGGAAGGTCGGTACTGGTCGAGTGCCTGCGCCCAGTCCAGTGTCGATTCGAATTCGTCAATCCTGAAAAGATGGTTATTGGCGACAACCAGCCGCAGGTCGGAAATCGAGGCGTTGCATTGCTCAAGCAAGTGGCGGACAAGTTCGGCGGTATCACCGCCATCAAACTTCTTGCGGGTAATCCGCTCCTTCGACAGTGCGAACAGGGGCTCTCCTTCTCCGTCAAGCAAACAAGCCGAGGCAGAGTGGGTGTATTGGTTCAGACCGATGGTCAGGCCGCCGCTCATCCCGGCATTATCTCTCAGCGGCGCTCAGCCCAAGCCTGCAATACTTGCTCACGTGAACTTTCGCGAGGAAGCCCCAGCAATTGGATGGTCTTTGCCAACACACTGGCGGCAAGCTCAGGAGCGACTTTGCGAATCCGCTCTACGCTTCCGCTTGACAGCGGTGGATTCCCCCACGGCAGCATCACTCCACCGGAAGAACAACTTGCACACAGGCTTCGCGGAGACGAAATCGAATTGGAAAGGCTTTCCCTGACCATTCGAATGGTGCGCGTATCAAAATCGAACTGCTTGCCGCTTTTCTTGCCACTTGCAGCCACAATGAAGACCAAGGGGCGAAGTCCATCTTCGGGAGCATAGGAATAGAGGTTTTCAGCCATGACCATGCGCTTGGAATCGGAGCTGCGCAGAAGGGACACCGTCCACCACGAAACCGTTCCTGAGCCCCAACAGGATTCTGCAGCTTCAGCGCATGCATCGCGTACCAGCAAGCCTCCGCCAACACTACCATCCAGTAGTCTGGCGATTAACGCCGGATCGGAGACCCGTTGTTTGGCGGCCAATCTTGCCGCGCTGCGTTGGACGATTGGTGAGCGGTGCTTAAGCCCACGATTTAATTCCCGCAAGCTGAGGTTGCGGCCAAAGCCAGTGTTGGCATTTATTGGTTCTGCTTCGGCATACAACGCTCCGGCACTCAGCAAGGCAGTTGCATCAGAGGCGGAATTAACTAATTCCCATAAGCGCTCAATGCGTTGCTCAAATCCAAGTTTAGGCTCAATGCGGTCGATTCGTTCTCCCCAGGATTCAAGGGCCTTAACTGCTTGCAGGGTGATTGCTGTCTGGCCGCGAGCCAACAAGGTGTTGCAAATCGCAACCAACTCACTTAGATGGCCGTTTGCCGACATTGCGGCGACTTCCTCTGCCAACAGACTTTGGTCGGGATAATCCAGATAGTCACGCCAGTTGCCAGCCCTTCCTCTAAAACTGGTAGCCACCGGGTCGGTAGGAGTATTGAATACTCCGAATGGTGTGGCCACGACCAAATCACCCGCTTGTGGATGTTCGACCGACTCTATCCGCACCCCTGATTTGGTCAGGGCGAACCAAATCTCAGTTGTTGTCGGGGGCGTTACTACGGTCTGCAGCGCGGCGGTCAGGAGCAGGTTAAGCACCCAACCATCCTAAAGGATGGTGCGGGAGATGCCGGCACAAAGTGTCAGGCTACTGCGGTCGAAGGCTTGGAGCCAAATTCGGATTCCACTAGCGCTTTGGGGGATGTACGTAGTGAACTTCGCTTTACCTTTGCCATCAGCAAGCACCCCGGCAACAATGTTGAATGGCGGTGTTAAATCAACAATTCCTAATGGCGTACTGGTTGGGCCCCCGCCTTGCACCGACCATGCAAAGTCGACCTTTTGATTCGGAGTTGACCCCAAGGCAGTTAAGCGGGCAAATTTACCAGGTTTAAGAATCTGGGTAATCATGCGGAACGGGGGGTGCCAGGTAAACAACTCGGTCAAGCCCGAAGATTGTCCGCTAGCGGTGTTGGCGTTTGGCGAGGTGACCAGCAAGTCGGGGTTGCCATCTCCGTTGTAATCAAATCCGGTGGCCATGGCGAATCCAAATTCGTTATTTGGAGCAGTCCCTTCAATGACACTCAGCAATGAAAAATCAATACCGGAAAAAAGGTAGACTTTGCCGGCATTGGTTTGGCCATTTACATCAGCATATTTAGCTGCAATAACAATATCGCTGAAGCCATCTCCATTGAAGTCGACGCCGCCAACTATTTCGCTACCGAATAATGATTTTTCCTCTTCGCCGTCCAACCGGTGAAGTAGGCTGAAGTCGAAACCGGAATAAACGTAAACGGAACCGGCTTCCGGCAGGCCATTAGGGTCGGCATACTTTGCACCAATTGCCATGTCAGAAATGCCATCGCCGTCAACATCGCCAATTTTGGCAATCGAATACCCAAAGTAATCCCTCACTCCCTTTCCATTCAACTTGGCCAAGCGATGTCCGGTAGCCAGGGAAAGGATGTGAACAGAGCCTGCCTTTTCAAGAAGTTGTGAATCAAGATATGCGCCAACCGCCAACTCCGG
Source organism: Planctomycetota bacterium (assembly GCA_002400895.1). Next base: position 3,794 of record NVRO01000011.1, on the reverse strand, counting down.
AAAGCCGTCACCATCAAGGTCACCGAGGTTCTGGAGACAGTTCCCAAGCCGGTCATTTTTGGCTTCGCCGTCCATATGCAGAATGATGGATTGGTCGAAACCGGAATAAATGCTCATTTGCCCTGCATTCAGCAACCCGTTGGGGGATGCCATGGGCGAGCCGATGGCGTAATCCAAATAGCCATCGCCGTCGAGGTCACCAAGTTGAGCAAAGGATGCACCAAGATAATTGCCGGGAACGCTACCACCAACAATAGCCATGATTTGGCCACTATTGCCGTTATAGAAATGGACTTCTCCGGCTCCGTGCAGACCATTGGGGTCGCCGGCACCGGCGCCCACAGCGACATCGTTGTATCCGTCAGAATCTATATCTCCGGCTGCGAATACAAAACGCCCAAAGTCATCGCCAGAGTTTTCACCGGTGTGCTTGCGGATTTCAAGGCCATATTGGCCATCGCGCATGCTGGTATCCGCATAAAGTGCACCCATAATTATTTCCGGGTAGCCATCGCCATTTACGTCGTTGATGCTACATGCCGACCAGGCGGTTCGGTCGGAAATATTGTTGCCGTCCAACTGAAGTAATAGATTTCCGCTTGCTGCGGAGTAGACGTAAAGGGAACCACTATCGTAGATTGCGCTTCCTTTGGCGTCTGATTCAAATGCACCAATCGCATAGTCATCAAGGCCGTCCGCGTCAAAGTCGCCAACGGATATAACTGTGGAGCCGAAATAATCCCGTAATTTGGTCCCATTGTGTCGGCGAATTGACTGACCGTCCAAGCCTGAAAGTATTCTTGCATATCCGGTAATGGTGCCGCTCGCCCAGCGTCCATGAGGAGCACCAAACATGCAATCCGCAATCCCGTCACCGTTGATGTCGCCGAGGGAGGTTGCCGAATCTCCGAACCATTCGCCGGTGGCAACACTAGACGACTCCCATAATTGAAGGTGCTGGGCCGGAGAGAAGGCGCGAACAGTTCCATGAGAGTCGACGAGTCCGGTGCTGGCGCGGGGGGCTCCGACCACGATGTCTGTAAGCCCGTCGGAGTTTAGGTCTCCAGGGCAGGCAATAGAATGCCCAAATTGCTCACCAACTTCATTCCCATATAGGATTGCCTGAGGAGTGCCGGAAGTGGCGTCAAAAATCTGAACAATGCCGCGGTCGTTAAGGGCAAATGGTGATCCAATTGCTACATCAATATCGCCATCACCATCAAAGTCATCAGCACATTGGAGGGAGAAGCCAAAACCACCGTCCGGGCCGGAAGCGTAATAAGTTTGTAGCAAGGATAGGTTTGCCCCCGAGAAAAGGTAGGCACGACCGGTATCAGAATCGGCGCGGGGTGCGCCAATCAGGATTTCTACAACACCATCGCCATCAATATCTGGAATGGTATCAAGCGAAAAGCCAAACAATTCACTGGCGGATTGAGCGTAAATCTTGCCAAGGATRYTGCCGGTTGCRCCAYTGTAGAAAACAACTAATCCGCTCTTTGGTGGCGACGGGTATCCCTTGCTGGGAGAAGAAATGGCATAGTCGTCAATGCCGTCTCCATTKATATCCCCGGTGTTKAGGATTGCCCAGCCCATTCCGTCGCTGCGGTCTGGTGACTTCAGAAGATGTAACAAGCTAGCAGTCCCACTGGAAACAATCTCCATTTCCTGAGCCCGAGTGCCAATTGCAAAGTCAGGGAAGCCGTCACCATCGATGTCGCCAAGATAATCGGCGTCAATGCCGGAAAATGAGTATTCAGTAGACCCTTCCCATTGGAATGCAACATTCCATTCCTGTTGTGAGACAGTTAGTATGAGGGGAATTAAGGCAAGCACTAGTGGCAAATAGCAAGTTTCTTCAGGTATACGATTCTATCATGGTGAGGGGCTGATAAGCAGGTTAGAATCTTAATCAATGGCCTCCTTCTCATGCTCCTGCGAGACAGGATTAAGCGGCGAACAAGTGCGCGGTGATGTCTGGATGGGTTATTTGCCCACCTCCGTGCCCCTAAAACTGGTTTTTTCAAGCAATCTGGACGGCATGTATGGGGAGTCAACCCGGGCCATGTTGCTGAAATTGTGTGCCTCTGCCGGGCTTGATTCCGGGGTTTTAACGGTTAAGGACAAGGGCGCGTATCCCTTTGTCATACGCGCCCGGCTTGAGTCCCTATTGCGCAAGGCATCCAATAATCACGAAATCGTGGTGGCTCCAGAAGCTCCACTTTCGGGGCATGTCAAGGAACCTGTGCCTCAACCTGAGCGATTGCGCCGGTCCCGCTTGTATTTGCCCGGGAACCAAGCCAAATACATGTTGAATGCCGCCTTGTATTCACCTGACTCGGTAATCCTGGATTTGGAAGATTCGGTTGCCGCCAGCGCCAAGGAGGATGCCCGGTCTATGGTTCGGCACGGGTTGCTGAGTCTTGATTTTGCTGATTGTGAAAGAATGATACGGGTCAATCAGGGAGAAGCCGGCGTTGCTGATTTGCTTGCCCTGGATGATGCGCCATTCGAGTTGATTCTTATTCCCAAGGTTGAACGTGTTGAAGACGTACTTGTGATTGCAAATGCAGCACCTGGCAAACTGTTGATGCCAATTATTGAAAGTGCACGTGGTGTTCTGGCGGCGGATGAAATTGCTGGTTCTCATCAACAGGTAGTGGCCTTGACATTAGGATTGGAAGATTTGACTGCTGACTTGGGTGTGGTCAAGACAGCGGCTGGTGCAGAAACCTTGTTTGCGCGTTCAATGGTGGTGTATGCCGCCAAGGCTCATGGTCTTCAGGCCATTGACTCTGTTTACGGCGATGTCGACGATGAAGTTGGACTGAGGGCGTCCGTACGTGAGGCCAAATCACTCGGTTTCGAAGGTAAAGGCTGTGTGCACCCGCGCCAAATCAGCGTAGTCCATGAAGAGTTTGCGCCTACCGTTGATGAACTTGAACGCGCTCACGAGATTGTTGATGCGTTTGAAGAAGCCGAGGCAAATGGCTTGGGCGTGGTTTCCCTGGGGTCGAAAATGATTGATCCGCCGGTCGTCAAGCGTGCCATGCAACTGGTACGTCAAGCTGAACACCAAAGTGGCACTACTGCCGGGTCAGCGAATAGATGAATACGATGAGTCTTACAACGGAGAGTTTCCTTAACGCCGCCGGCCGCGAAGTCCCTGCCGAAATCAATGGACGTAAGGCGATTCCCTATCAGGGTGTCGGGATGTACCAGCCGGATGGGCGCAGGGCAGCACCTCGAATTAGTAGTTGTGCCAATTTCCCTGCTGATGGTAACAAACTGGTCGCTGCCAAGGGTGACATGGTTGCGCGCCTCAAGGTTGCCCTCGACCATGCCGGATTGCGGGATGGAATGACCATCTCCACCCATCACCATTTCCGTAATGGTGATTTGGTGGCCAACGCGGTATTTGATGCTGCCAATGAGCTTGGAGTGAAAAAATTGCGCTGGGTTCCCAGTGCCAGCTTCCCGTGTCATGCACACCTATTGAAATATCTCGAAGATGGAACGATTAACCACATTGAAGGATCCATGAATGGTCCTCTGGGTGATTTTTGTTCGCTGGGAAAAATGAGAGGAATGGGAGTGTTGCGTTCTCATGGCGGGCGTTACCAGGCGATTCAAGACGGTGAAGTCGAGATTGATATTACCGTGATTGCTGCGCCTACTGCCGATTCCTTTGGTAACGCGACCGGAGATCGCGGTCCTTCGGCTTGCGGTCTGCTCGGGTTTGCCTTGGCGGACTCGGAATACGCCAAGCACGTGATTGTGGTGACGGATAATCT
>NVRO01000010.1 GCA_002400895.1 Planctomycetota bacterium | reverse complement strand
CGAAACGCCAGGGTTGCTTATTCGCCCCGCCAGGGGCGGAGGCGGCGCAGCGTACCAGCCATTCGATGGTTTCTCGGCTTACCGGCTTTTCCGAAAAGTGGCGGATTGAGCGTCGGCGTGATAGCACCTCATGGAAATTACGGGCAGCATCTTCCGGGGAGATGCCCGGTGACCATTGGTGGTGGGGGATAAAGACAGGATTTCTCATCCGGAGAGAATACATGTCCAGAAGCTATTCTTGTTCATTCATCCTGGGTGGATGTATCCTAAAGAAATGCCTCACGAGCACGCGTCTGTTTGTACCCAATGCAAAATATTGCAGGCAGAATTGGATGTCGTCAATGAATTCTCCGAAAGCATTGGCGCTGAGACCGATTTGGATGATATTTTCTGGATTATTGCAGATAAGGTCGCCGCCTACTTGGGCCTTGATGATTGTGTTCTTTATTTACGTGAAGACGAGTTGTTGGTCCAAAAATCTGCGTATGGAGTGAAGGTCGAAGATCGAAATATATTCCGCCCGATTACAATTCCAATCGGGTCCGGCGTTGTCGGTACCTGCGCCGCAACCATGACCACCCAGTTGGTGGATGATGTTACTTCCTTTCCCGGTTATATTCCGGACCAGTTTGCAGGAGTGTCAGAACTGGCGGTACCGGTTATATTTGAAAACAGGTTGATTGGCGTATTCGACTCCGAATCGGAACAGAAAAACGCTTATACGCAAGCAGATAGCGACTTGTTGCAGACCCTCGCTCGGCTTGCTGCACCCCGGATACAAGCTGCTATTCAGGTTGGGAGGATAGAGGAGTCAGTTTTTGAGTTATTGGATGAGCGGGGTTATTTCGTGGACTCGGCGATGATGGAGTCCGGAACCATACCCATTCCCGGCCAGCAGATTGGAGAATTCAAACTGGATAGGCTTTTGGGTTTGACCGACACCAAGACTCTGTGGGCAGCGCATCAGCAAAGGCTTGACCGACCCATTTTGCTCAGGGTCCTTCATCGTCTCCAGTCAGGAGAAGATAAAGTTGAGGAATTTCTGTCACCCTCGATAATCGCTGCAAGCCTTCAGCATAAGAATATTACCCAGGTCTACGAGAGTGGCTTTGTTGATGGTTGGAATTGGGTTGCGCAGGAACATGTTTTAGGTTCTCAATTGTTGTCGTCGTATGTCGAGTCGCTCAGTCGTCTACCCAGTCTCCCCGAAGATTACTTTATTTCAGTTTCCTGGATCTTTCGCCGGGCCTTGAACGGAGTTCAATTCGCTCATTCCCACAATATTGTCCATGGAAATATTTCTGTGGATGAACTGATCTGGAGACCCGGAAAGGAGCCCAAACTCCTCGGCTTTGGCCGCAATGTAGATGCTGGAAACCGCGAAGCTTTTTCGAAGGACGTCGTTGATTTAGTCGCTGCCATGTACCATGCAATTACCTTCAGACGACCGGATCTGGACAATTTGGTTAGCCCATCTCTGATTCGTCCCGAGTGTCCAGACAATTGGGATATCATTTTTCAAGAAGTCCTCGGAGAGGACGACAAGGAGATAGACCTGGACTATTTGCTTGGTGAGATAGGGAAGTGGGAAAATGTCAAACCCGAGAAGGCCGCTAGTTCGAGATTCCGTACGTGGCTTGGCAAATTCTCCGCTACCTGATTCAGCGTCACATTTATCGGCTTGACTTGGCTCAAAATAACACCGTGGGAAGTTGATTCGCACTACAATGTGGGCACCGAGGAACGTGATAGTGGACGAAATGAAATACGATAAATTGGAACTGCTGGCGCCGGCGGGGTGTTTCCCTTCCATGATGGCGGCCATTAAGAATGGGGCTGATGCGATTTACTTCGGCCTTGCTCAGTTGAATATGCGGGCGAGGGCGCGCCGCAGCTTTGATGAAAACGACCTGGCTGAGATTGCCTCTGTTTGCCGTGCCGCTGGAGTAAAAACATACCTGGCATTAAATACCTTGTTGTATCAGCACGACTTAGACTTGTGTAGAGTTCTCCTGGAAGGGGCGGTGAAGCAAAAAGTTGATGCGGTAATCCTTTCCGACATGGCTGCCGTGCAAATGGCCAACCAACTTGGACTCGAAGTCCACTTGTCCACCCAGTTATCGATTTCCAACTCTGAGTCGGTCAAGTTTTACGCCCCGTATTGCAGCAGGATTGTGTTCGCCCGCGAGCTCAGCTTGCCGATGATTGAAAGTATCTCCCGGTGTATCAAGGAAGAGCAGATTTTCGGCCATCGGGGCAACTTGATCGAAATCGAGGCTTTTGCCCATGGGGCAATGTGCATTGCCGTATCCGGTCGATGTGGAATGTCGCTTTACACTTCAAATTCCTCCGCCAATCGTGGAGCCTGTGAGCAAAACTGCCGCAAGGCTTACAAGGTTACAGATGTTGAAACAGGAACTGAACTTATAGTCGACAACGACTTGATCATGTCCCCGAATGACATCCTTACGATTGATTTCATTGACAAGATGGTTGTAGCCGGAGTGCGAGTGTTCAAGCTTGAAGGACGCGGGCGCTCACCTGAATATGTTGCCGAGGTTGTCCGTTGCTATCGCGAAGCCCTTGATTCCGTACAGGATGAAAGCTACTCCCCGGAACTGGTAGAAGCTTGGAAGACAAGATTGAGTAAGGTTTATAACCGTGGCTTTTCGACCGGATACTATCTAGGCAAGAAGCAGGGATGGAGTGACAAGCCCGGTTCAAAGGCGACTCACCGCAAGGACTTTGTCGGGACTATCAGCAACTATTTCCCCAAGGTCGGGGTGATTGAAGTGGATTGTTGCGCGGTTGATTTGTCGGTGGGTGACGAATACTTGATTGTCGGTCACACTACCGGAGCAGTTCGCGGTGTGGTTGAAGAAATTCGCATTGAGCGAGAGGGGGAAATGATTGCAGTTGAATGTGCTTCCAAGGGCACGCGTTTCTCCTTACAGCACCCCGGTGACGCACGCCGTCGAGATCAGCTTTACCGCATGACTCCAATGGAGCCTACCGAGGTCTGAGCATGGGTAGCACCAATCGAGCTCGAGTGGTCATTCGCCACAAAGCCAAGGATTGCATCGGCTGTTGTCTGTGTGCCGAGATTGTGCCGCAATATTTTCAAATGAACGGAGAGGGCCTTGCGGTTTTACAGGACGGCGAGAAGCGAGGCGTGTTTTTCCATGCGGGTGGTCTGGCGGTTGACCGTGAGGACCTTGAAAATGCCGTTGACGGCTGTCCGGTAGATATCATTCGTGTGGACCAGACTTAGTTGGACCTGGTGTATTTCTTGCCCGGAGCGTACGGGTGCCTGTTGCTAGTTCGCCCTTCGTAATGTTCAAGTTGCCGTTGCAAGCGGTTTTCGTGACGTGACCAAACAACCCGACGCCACACCAAAAAGACTCTTGGGTCTTGTGCCAGCGACTTCGGTAGTTGTCGCCTCGATGATTGGCTCGGGTATCTTTATGACCACCGGCAAGGTCGGTCCCTTATTGGTGTCGCCGGGTAATGTGCTCGCGGCGTGGCTGTTCGCAGGCTTATTTGCTCTTGGCGGCGCTATCTGTCTGGCCGAATTGGGTGCGATGCTGCCGCGATCCGGTGGTAGTTACATCTTTGCCAAGCGTGCTTATGGCGCGCGAATTGGTTGCTTCGTCGGCTATGAGGCGATGATGATTGCTTTCCCGGCAACCATTGCCGTTATTTCTGTGGTCATGGCTGAATACTTGGCGGCATTATTACCCGGCGGTTCGGTGCGGTTGGTGGCGGTGCTTGGACTGTTGGTGGTCACCGCAATCCACTGCCGTGGAACTTCCTTCGGGGCAAAGATCAACAGTATTGGTGCATTATTGAAATTGACCCTGCTGATTTGCTTTGTGGTATTTGGATTTTATTGTGCTATTTCTGTTCCTGCAGTGTCCGCGCTGGCGTTGTCTTTGCCAAATACTCCACCACCTACTGCTCCTGGCATCTGGTCGTCAGAGTTTGCCAGTGCCGTCATTATCGTGAGCTTTTCCTATGTAGGTTGGAACAACGTGACCATGTTGGGGGGGGAGATTAAACGCCCCGAGCGCAATATCCCATTTAGCATTCTCGGCGGAGTGACCGTTGTGACAATTCTCTACTTGTTGATTAACCTGGTGTTTATGCGAGCGGTTCATCCAACTGCAATGGTGGATTCATCCGGAGAGCCGACCAGCACCATCGGCTACATGGTCGCAGAGCATCTGTTCCCCGGTTGGGTTGCCGACCTGCTTGGCTGGGGCATTTTGTTTTTGATAATTTCTACCCTAATCAGCGTGGTGCTGGCCGGTGGGAGAATGGCTTATGCGATGGCACTTTCCGGCCAAATGCCCGCACGTCTAGGCCGGCTCAACCAGGATGGTTCACCGGTCGCCGCCCTTTTATTGCAGGCTGCAATTACCGTTGTGTTAATTGCCATGTTTGATGTGCGGCAAATGTTGCTCTTCTCCGGTCTCTCCGGGATGTTGTCGAGTGTCTTGGTAATAGGAGCAGTCATCGTTTTGCGTATTCGAAAACCGCATCTTGTTCGGCCATTTCGCCTGCCGCTGTTTCCATTACCGGCGGTAATCACCTTGGTACTGGCCCTGTGGCTGATGTGGCAGACAGCGGTTGGCAACCCGACTGAGCTCAAGGCCAGTGCTGTCGTGGTCGGAGGACTGGCGCTATTGGCGGCAGTCAGGAAATAGTGAAATTGATTGGGTTGCTTAGCCGCTGATCGGCGACACTACCGGTCAGCACTTGCCCCCATACGGTTTTGCCAACCAGCGCCGGAACCGAAGGCACGGTCACGGTAATAGTGGTCGAGGCGGCAGAAGTGATGCCTGATCCGAGAACGGTAAATGAAGGTGCACGATGATTGAAGTAGAGAGTGCCGATACTGCCCAAGTCGGTTTCGAGATATTCGAGACCCACTGCAAGAGTCCAAGCCATGCCGGCCCGCTCATGAATCTCAAAGTTGATATTACCGCCGAGGTGGAAATTTCCGCTTACCGCAAGGTTGGGAATGATTTCCACCGCCGCTTCTATGAAGGTAACTCCTATCGAATTGCCGATGGAGTCCGACAGAATGGTTTGTTGATTCAAGCAAGGGTAAAACTCATCAAAGCGGAAGAGGATTGCATCCGGTGAGCTGGCTTGGTTGGCGATGTATGGAATTTGGTACAGGTGTCCAATCGYGCCGCTGAACCAGGTGGATGCTGACAGGGCAATACTCAGCGAGAACGAAGCATCGCGATYAATRCCATCACCAGCATCCGGGCAATTGCTCCAACCGGTTCCGTAAGGAGGTGAGTTGGACATAAAAAAATCAGCCAAWACCGAGCTGGGAGTKACYGCGGGCGGACCYGACATTTGAAAGCGTTCGGCGTCCCATCCAATATGAACCTGGTAGCCTGCCAAGGTGTAGCCGTTTGGATTGTCCAGATAAACATCCAAAACCATGCTTTCRCCAGTTCTGAGGGTGGTWGMGGATGATTCCAGGCGAACSCCRGCTTGAGCCTGTAGTCCAGCTGCCAGAAKGATGAATAGTATGGTTCTGAAGAGATAGTACATGGTTGGTTTACCGGATTYCCGAKGCTAAAAACAAAGTATACCCCTGTAAAACTGTGGCTATCCTGGACATCCGGAACATTGCAGGGAGAGATACGKAGCATTGACCAGTATGWTGGGTTGAATACCACCAAGGATAATTCCACAAGTCGTATTTGTTATTAACCCTAAACCCATTTTATTGCAGTATTTGTGGGCCATTTAAGAATTTKCTCTTTCCAYCCTYAAACTGGTAATGGTCATTCCTCTGCATGCCCAAAAATATTCGGTTTTTCCCAAAGAATTGTTAATAACATCCCTCAATAAAGTGCAAACTCCTATAAACTTAAGTGTCAGCAAGCCGTCCCACTTGCGATGCTTTCCCAATGAAGAGTACCTTCACATTGGTGAGCGTTTTGCTCACCATCCCCTCAATGGCGGTCAGTGCACAGGATTACATCCGAGTGCCTGGTGATTATCCGACCATTCAGGAGGCTGTAGATGTGGCTGCTCCATACGATTTTGTGGTCGTTGCTCCCGGCACCTACCAAGCCAATGGAGCTCCATTTGCGGTCATTGATAAGCCTCTTACATTGCTGGGAGGAGGGTCTGAAGGAACTTATATGAGTGTTCTCGATGGCGGCGCATATGGGTCTGGAACTGACAACTCCTGTCCCAGTACCACTTGGGCTCGGGCCATTGATATCCATTCCAGCGACGTAACCATCCAGGGTTTCCGYATCCAGAATTTCATGGGGGCGCAATCCGGAAATGATTGGGGAGTCGCAATCATGGCTCGCGGAGACTGCCATACACCGCAGGTAACTTACAGCAATTTGAACATTGATGACGTTGCCACTGTTGACTGCCGTCAGGCAATCAATTTTTACCAAGTGGATGAGTCCTTGGTCAGCGCTATTGATTGTACTTATGTCCTGGGCGTGCCTGATGATTATGGCATCACCATGCGGCACAGCAATCAGGTAGAAGTAAGCAAGTGCTATTTGGATACGGGAATTTATATGGCACCTGGTTGTGATAATGCCCGCGTCCTCAACAATAGAATTTTTGACTCGCCCTCGCATGGTATTTGGATTGGCGCGCATGAGAATGCTACCGGACCTAACAGTGATAGTCCCACCGTTTCTGGTAACCGAGTAACTCGTGCAGGTGGCGGTGGCATTGTTATAGCCAGCAACCCGGCTGAAACCGTGACCGATGCATTGGTGCGTGGCAACGTGGTTCGTCGTACCTTTGGTGGGCCGAGTGATTATGGTGGTATCACTATTATTGGTGGCACTTTCGAGGGTCTGAGGGTATCGATCAATGACAGTCGTCAGAGTAAGGCCTCCCAACCAGGCCTATTGATTGCCGACTGCACTATGGGATATGGAGGTATTGACCGTAATCGTTTTGCGGGGAATGCCGGACCCGGAATTTTACTCCATAACGTGAGTCGTGGCGCAGGTGACTTGCTGGTGGTTTACAACTCGCTGCATAGCAACGTTGGCAACCAAATCGATATCTTGCTCGAAGACGCGAGCACTCCGATGCTGACGGCAACCTACAACTGGTGGGGTGATTGGACCGGTCCCTACCATTCCACCATTAATCCGAACGGTAGTGGTGGTTCGGTTGGGGATAATATCAACTTCGATAATTGGTTGTGGATAGATTCATACCGCGCTCCTTACATAAGAACAGCCGGAATGGAAGCCGGCACTACCGGCAGGGTGATGGTCAAGTACTGTACGCCTTGGTCGCCCGTTCAGATGTACTTTTCGTTGAATGGAGGTGGTCCCTTTGTCTCAGCCATGGGCACGATGTCTGTTACTCCTCCATTTGAAATGTTGCCCAAGGTTTGGACTGACCACAAAGGAAACGCCCAGAATAATTTCCATGTTCCGGCCAGCTTGATGGGATTGCCAATCTGGTTCCAGGCCTACGACTTCAAGCAGGAACGCTTGAGTAACGGCCACTCGGTTATTGTTCGCTGAGTGTGACCAACCTTGCTTTGGGTGGCTGCTTGCGAAAGCTTAGACTTTCCGCTTGAACACCACGCACAGAGTCAATCCAGGCACATGGTGGATGCTTGCCTCTGCGGCAGGATTTGCGGTAATGGCTGCTTCGGCCCGGATGATGCCGGAGATACCCGCACTCGAGAAGGTTTTTGTTCGCAGCGTTATTGCGGTTGTGCTGACGCTGTGGGCAATCCGTCGCGCGGACGTGGTGTTGCAGTCAACCAGGCCGCTAATGCTTGGCCTCCGTGCTCTATTCGGCTTCGCAGGGTTGTGGTGCTACTTTGCGGCCATTGAACGGCTGCCGCTGGGAACCGCCGTTACCGTTTACAACACGGCTCCGCTGTTCGCTGCTTTGATTGGAGTATTGGTGATGGGTGAGCGACTACGCTCCATTCAAGCGTTCTCCCTGGTCTTCGGGCTTGGTGGGGTTGCCCTGATCAAGGGATTGTCTCCGGGCTTGTCCCTGAGTGGAGTGATGTTTGGCTTGGGAACAGCAATATTCTCGGCCGTGGCCTATTCCCTGGTAAGGGTTTTGACACGGACGGAACACCCATTGCTAATTGTCCTGGCATTTCCCCTGATATCAGTGCCACTTGCAGCACTCCTCGGCTTCAATCGTTTTGTAATGCCGGTGGGGTATGCTTGGTTTTGGCTGGTTCTGCTTGGGGTCAGTACCCAGATAGGTCAGGTTTGTTTGACCAACGGGTTGCGCTACCACACCGCTACCAGAGCAACCCAAATCGGATTTGTCGGAGTGGTCATCGCCATGATGCTGGGTATTCCCATTGGTGATGGATGGCCCGGGTTGCCGCAACTCATGGGCGCCGGCATAGTATTCTGGAGCCTGTCTCTGGGTCGCAAGTAACAGCTTGGTCACGGCTGACGAGACAATATCGGTTGTCAGGTAATTTTTCGTAGAAAAAACCTGGACAGTGACAATCTCATGACCGAGTTTGTTTCTGTTGATTTACAAAATGGCATCGGAAGGAAACTCCTTCTCCCCCAAGACAAATTAGCCATGAAAACAATCACATGCTTAATCCTGGTAGGTCTTACTGCCAGCTCCCTGCCAGCCCAAACCGGCCACCATGCCAATCTGGAAGTTACCGGTCTCTACGGCGGTAGCACCATTACCGCCAGACTCCGCTCGACTGAAGTCGGCCAGACTGCACACATCCTGTTCGGGAATGCGGCACTAATCAACCACCCTCTACCCAATCCACTACAGTTGGTAAGCCGTGTTGGCGGACACCTGTTTACTGGCGTGATTGGGGCGGATGGCATCTTTGAGGTGTCTCAGGCTCTTCCTCCGGCACCCTTCCATGCCGGCCACTTGCTGTACGGCCAAGCTTACGTGCTTCACCGCAACGGCATGTTCCAGGCAACTCCGCGAGTTGCTGTTATCGGTGAAACCACACTTACGGCCTCCTGGACTGAATCCAACTTCATGCTTCCGGCGTCGGTCAGCAATGACTTGGGCACTGATACCGATGTTGTCGACTATGACCGCGATGGAGACTTGGATCTGGTAATTTCAAACTTTACCAGCTTGATGTTCCTTACCAATGACGGCAGTGGAGGATTCACCGATGAAAGCGCATTGCGTCTTCCAACTGATAACGCCGGTGCATTCGTGAGTGAATGCTTCGACGTCGACCTCGATGGCGACTTCGACATCATCAGTTGCGGCGGAATCGATGCTACTGGTGCGTCCTTGCCCATCTACGTTTACCACAACAATGGGAATGGAATATTCTCCAAGGCTCAGGAGTTGACAACTGTTCTGCCTGAATACGACGCCCTGATAATTGGCGATTTTAACGGCGATGGTTTCCTCGATTTCTTGACCGGTTACGGCACAGCCTACGGTGGTTCAGGCGTTCCTCACCAGTTTGCTTCGTTATTCATAAACAACAACGGCACCTTCGTCCTCGAGCCCGTTGCAGAGACTGCCGCGTGGAACAGTACCGCTGAAGAATTCCTGGCTGGTGATGCCGGTGACGTTGATAACGATGGCGACATTGATCTTTACTTTGCGATGACCGGGGCCGGCGGGGCAGAGAACCGCTTGCTGCTCAATGATGGTTTCGGAAACTTTTCGGACGTGACCGCGACCAACTTGCCAACCATTAATTTTGGCGACGGTGATCTGTCATCTGATGCCACCTTTGTCGATGTAAATAGCGATGGCTACCTTGACATCGTTGTGGCCAACAGCCACTTGTCATTGTCGGCTGCTGATAGCGGTGATTTGTTATTGAATAACGGCGCCACCGCACCCGGCACCTTCGTCGATGCGCCTGGCAATCTGTTTCCGGTGGAAGACCCGGACTGCGTCATTAATCTGGGGGTCACCACTGGAGATGTTGATTTGGATGGCGATATCGACCTCGTAATCCACCCCTGCGAATGGTTCGGGTCGGGAGCATTTCCCTTTGTCGGGCACCCGATATTGTTCCTGAACCAGGGCCATGCCCAGGGAGGAGTCGAGGGAGTGTTCGTGCGGGATTACGCCTTCTGGACACCGGGACCGTTTGCGACCTTCTTCAGTTACTACGGTGCTCTTTTCGACGCCGACGGTGATGGCGATCTCGACCTCTACACCCCTTCCATGGGTGGCATTGTCGACATGACCAAAACCCAAGACTACTTCATGTCCAATCTTCTTCGCTAAAAGCCCAGCGGATAACACTGACCGGCGGTTCTCTTTGCGGGCCGCCGGTTTACCATTTGCCCGAATGAGCGCTTCCACTACCCCCGCTGCTCCTCAGGTCGTTGCTGCTGCGGTTATCGGTGCAGGAACAATGGGCGCAGGCATTGCCCAGGTTTTGGCTCAGTCGGGCATCAGGACCGTCCTGTTTGACGTCAGCCAGGAAGCTGTTGACGCCGGCCTGGAGCGCATCGAGAAGATGTTGCAAAAGGGCGTGGAGCGCGGCAAATTGAATGCTGACGTCCGTCAACAGGCTCTCGAATGTATATCCATGCAACTTGACTTGGCGGCCGCAGTCGATGGTTGCCAACTGGTTATCGAAGCTGCTCCGGAAAAACTGGAGTTAAAGCAGAGCTTGTTTGCTCAAATCGGTGCAGTGGTCGACGATAACTGCATCATCGCAAGCAATGCTTCATCCTTGTCGGTAAGCACTCTGGCCGAATCATGCCCACATCCGGAACGCTTCATCGGTCTGCACTTTTTCAATCCTCCACCAATCATGAAGTTGTTGGAGATTGTGCGTGGAGCACAAACTTCCGATGCAATTGTTGAGCAATGCCGCATCCTCGCCAGCGATTGGGGAAAAGAACCGATTGTGGTGCGTGACGCTCCAGGTTTTGCTTCGTCCCGTTTGGGGTTGGCAATCGGTTTGGAGGCGATGCGCATGGTCGACGAAGGAGTTGCCTCACCAACCGACATCGATAAGGCGATGAAGCTCGGTTATGGATTCCCGATGGGGCCGCTCGAGTTGACCGATATGATCGGTTTGGATGTTCGCCTGGACATTGCCCGACACCTTGCTGAAGAACTGAACGCAGATAGATTTGCTACACCCAAGGGCTTGCGCGAGCGGGTGGAAAATGGAAACTTGGGCAGGAAGAGCGGCAAAGGTTACTACCGCTGGAAAGACGGAAAGCGTCTGGATTAAGGCACATAGCCTGCTTGGCTACCTTCCCAGCCGATTTCGGCGAGGCAGGATGCCAGCAGGCTCTCAAGTTGGTCCAAGGGGGTGCTGGAGGTGTCAATCTGGATTTCAGCTTGTCTATATCCCAGTTCACGGCCTGCCATCATGCGTTCAAGATCGGACATCGCATCTTCGGAAGCATCCATTGGTCGCTGGTCCCCTTGATTGGCAACCCGCTCGAGCAAGTCGATTGCTTTGGCATGTAACCAGACGGTAGAGAAATTCCGGCGGACCAGGTTCCAGGCTTGGTCATCGGTGACGATGCCACCAGGCAGAGCAAGAATGGCTTGCCCACTATCTGCAAGTCGTTGATTCAATGCTGCTCTGACCAGACTCCGATAGTAGTCGGGTCCATGTAGTTCGAAGATTTCTGCCAAATCCAATCCGGCATTCTTTTGAATATCCTCGGCAAGTTCTACAAAGGGCAGGCCAAGTCGTTCACTTATTGCAGCTCCGAGTGTGCTTTTCCCCGAGCCGCGCATGCCGACCAGGGCAATGCCACCGGATTTGGCACTGAAATTGTGTTCCCGTAGAAAGTTAAGCGCGTGTTCCAGTTGCGTTTCGTTCAAGCGCGCAACAATTTGATTGACCGCCGTCCGGGTTGAACTGTGGGCAGAAGATTCAGTTTGTAGTAATTGTTCGAGCGAAATCGAGAGGGCAGCGGCGACTTGCCGCAGGCGTCCGATTGCAATATTTGCGCTGCCGCCTTCCAGTTGGGAAATGAATCGAGGACTGAGTTCAGCGGTCTCCGCCAACTCCGCAATGGTGAGTTGGCTTTGTTTACGATGGACGCGCACGTTGGCCCCAACTGCAGCCAGGAAGGAGTTTTTAGCGTTCATTTAGGCAATATAA
>NVRO01000009.1 GCA_002400895.1 Planctomycetota bacterium | reverse complement strand
GAGTTGTCGCGCAATACTCCGACCTCAAGCACAAAGTCATGTGCGTACCAACGCACCTCAAAGCGAGAGCGGGCGGCCGACAATTCGTCGAAGCGCCACGGAAGACTGGCTTTGAATCCGAGCGAATCGGTTACGCGCCATTCGGCCCATGCGGTTGCCCAAGAAAACAAATCATTTACCTTGCTCAAGCTGGCGCCCCATACCAGTTGGTCGTTTGTCCGCACCGACAGGCGCGAAAACATTTCTTCAATTCCTTGCCCGCTGTCGTAGCGCAAGCGGCTATCGAAACGAAGTGGTGCAAGGGTCGGCCCGGCGGATGCTGGTGTCCACGACAAGCGCACCTCGGCTGGACCCCAGTTTCCGCTTGAGCCCGACCGAGCAGACGGGAATAGTGGATCAACCAGGGGAGCTTCTGGATTCGGATACCACGGAAGCATGAGGTCTACATCAAGCCATGGCTGGGTGCTGCCAGGAGGCAAAAACCATTGGCGCAAGGAAACTTCGACAGACTCTCCTGCTGCCATCGCGTCGTAAGAGTCGAATTGCACCAAATTTGCAGGTAGTGCACCGTCCATTGAGCGGTGGCGCCAGCGTGCTTGTGGCAACACCCGGTGACGCCATCCGTCGTTGAAGTCTCGTGCCAACAACAGGCCCAGTTCAAATCTGGTTTCCAACAGACTTTTTCCGGCATCGTCGTTGCCAAAAATGTCCTGGCTATATCCGAGACCATTCCAGTGTGCGCCTGCAGACAAAGCAAAAGGCCCGAACTTAATTGGAAGATCAAGGTCTCCCCATATCCTCAAGCGGTCGCGGGTTAAAAGCGGAGAAGCCAGAAAAGAAGCAGTTCCGGTGGCGTTATTCGGAGCAAGTTCGCGCAGGCGCAAGCGCCCAAGTTCGGCGCCATAGGCAAGGTTAACCGGAACCACCCCTCTCTCTCCCAGCGACAGCTCGTAAACGGTACGCGGAAGGGAGGTGTGCCGCACAATCGGTAATGTTTCCAAAAAGCTCGGGGCGGCAGTGTCGGATCCATACCCGGACAATGGCGCGTATCCGGTTCGATCCGTAATGATGGAAAACGAGGATTCAAATACTGAGTCGTGGCCATATCCGCGCAGGAAAAGATCAGACTGAGCATCGTCGTCCTCCAGCCAGTTCTCGTGCATGAATTCCGGGTCAACCAAGGGGTCCGAGGCAAAACTCAAATCAAGATCGGCACGCCAGGAGTCATTTATCTCAAGGCGGTTGTTGAGTGCTGCCAGCCAACGGTTCTCCCCCCAGCGACTGATGCGCCTGCCGAATGGGTGAGAATCATCAGCCCGGTCGTGCAGAGCAAATACGGTCCAATCGGAACTGAAGCGGTCTCCTTTCAGGTTGAATTCGCCACGGGTGGGGAAGCCGCGGCTTGAGCTCGAGATTGGCACCAATGTCCAATCCCAGACAGTGCTTCCATCCTCGTTTCGTCCACTACTTCCAAACTCGATCTCCAATGATTGGCCGAGTCTATTTCCCGAACGCAAATGAACACCCTTGAATCCGATGAATGCGGTTTCAGTGATACCGAATTCGTCTATTTCCGGAGCCGGCAGAGGCAATATCTTCCAGTCACTAAGACTCAGCCATGCTCCGGCCGGTTTCCAGCGATAGCGATTGTTTCCTGTCGGCGTGCCGACCAATTCATCTAATCGTAATGAATAGTGTGGAGACTCTGCGTCGCATGTAGTGAGTCGCGCGGATATAGCCAATAGGATTCCGTGCTTGTCTTCGTGCAAAGTGGTGCACATTAGTCGTAACGGCCAACCCCTCGGGCCGGACCCTGCCGGCAAGCGCAAATCAGCCTCGGTGACATCAGTTGTTCCGGTTTCGGCGCTATAAACCAGATGCTCACAGGAAAGGGTGGTTAGCGGAGAAGTTAGCAGCACGTTGCCCTGTAGCTCCATGGCAACAACCAATCCTTCGCCGGCAGGCACTCCAAGCGAGTTGACCAGATGCCCGTCCCAGTCGAGGAAAGATTTATCAGTTGGCGGCGGTTCGGTTGGCTCGCCACCGGTGGCAGCAAGGTATTTGGCAAGGTTCATTTGCAGGACGCAAAGGTCGGCGCGCATGCTGCGGTTGTGGTCCTTGGCCTCCAAGCCCCGGATGCGGTAAACCACCACATCGCCAATAATCTTTGACTCCATCCATTCCCAGGTCACTGTTGCCGGCAAAGGCTTGATTATTGGCTGGTCGGGGGGGGGCACATCGGACGGATTTTGGCTTTGCATCGCGGCCATCATGGTGAAGGCCTCAATCATCCTGTTTTATTACCCCGTTTGCCCCCGCCAGCAGGCGGTCTTGAATATTCAGACTCAGCCAGGTCCCGGTTGCACTACGCCCATCAGCCATCTCGATGGCAGCCACCACCCGCTCATTGCCGGAGACAAAAACAAGCATTCCCTGCAAGTCATAACTGATATTTGCACCGACAATTTTAACCGTCGAATCTTGCAGGCTGGCCGAACCCGAAAGCGAGAAAGAATTTGTTCCTGCCTCGCCGTACTCCCAGGAGATACGATCGGCACTGCCAGTTACTTCGTCGACTTCAAGCTCAACGTTGTACTGAAACCATCCACCAGCCCTGGTGAAATCGGCTTCGCGCCCCCGCAAATGGATGACGTTGCCCGATTCCGGCCGCAGGCTGGCGCGTGCGTCGCGGTAAAGATGAACACGATTYCCGTTAATTACTTCTATTTGTTCCGCCCTCAAGTTGAAAAATTCGCCACCCTCAAGAGTTCCAGTTAAATAACAAAAGTCGCCGGAACCAGGACTCATGGTTGCAAGCYTCTCGCTGCCGACAATTTTTTGTGCGAATCCATTCAAGGCACCGCCAAGCATGACATCGCCAAGCAGCTGCCAGCTTCCGTCAGCAGTGYTGAAGCGCATTCGCTGCGAGCTKATACGGATGGTCTCCCCTCGCAAACCGAGGTMTTTTGCCGGAACCATCAAGACTGGCCCTCCCGACGGGTAGATATTGTCCTTTTCCCAAAGAAACTTATCTGCGACCATGCGAGCTCCGTCCGGGTCGTTTGCCAGGAAGGCTTCTGCTGGCCAACCCTCAAGTTCTGCCCGGGTTTTTTCTATCAGCCGCAAGCTGTTGCCAATGATACGAATATCACCACGGTCGAAACGAACATCGCCACGCGCTTCAATTGCGCTGACACTTGTTCCMCGCCAATCGGAGAAGTAATCAACTTCGTCAGCGCGACACTTTGCAACACCACCGTCTTCTTCTTGCATCAGCGCAAGGACATTCCCGTGCGCTTTGAGGTTGGACTCCGGGCTGATTACGACAAGGTCGGCCTGTAGGCTCATCCCGTCGCCTTGTTCTAGTGCTACCCGTCCGGACAGYTCGGTGTRTCCATCGGGGGAATGCCACAGKTCGTYGCAACTTCCACCGCCATCCGCGAACATTACATTGCCGTTGGCGTGGAGCCCGGACTGGTCGGCGGTAAAACTATTGGCACGAAAAGAACCGTTAGGCAGTTCTCCAACCACTCCACCCCAAATTTGGATTTCCTGCTCCGCGCCAATCCAGGCGCCGTCATCACAGCTTGCCCACGAGCCATCCGGCAAAACCACGGTAAGGGCGCCGCTCAACTCCATTCCGGTAAAAACTTCTCCATCCCATTGCGGGACGACATCGCCGCTGCTTATGGTAATTCCTTGCTGCTCGTTTCCGGGAAGAATCGTGCAGGGTCCGACAAAACGCCCCCTGCGCGGCACCCATGCAGATAATGAATTACCAAACTCGATACTTAATGCGGAGCTGTCAAGGGTGTCCTTGCCGGGGGTTTGCACCCGACACAAGGAATCTCCCTCCAGCTCAAAGACCAATTTGTCCGCACTACTACGCAGGCTGCCGGGGCCATCTGCTTGTCCCGACCACAAGTTTTTTGTTGCAGCGTTGTTAATTGTCCACGAAACATGTTTTCCCTTTCCCCCGAAGAAGAAATTGCGCGAGGGTATGTCAATCTTGAGGGATTCGCCACGAATCTCAAAGCCACCGCCGCTAAGCGAAAATGTTTCGTTGGTGTTTATTTTTCCCGCCTCGGCATCAAGGAATAAAAGTGCAGTGGTTAAAAGTGCGGCCGGGTCCGTCAGGTGCAGGTCAATCCTTGGGTTTTGCAGTTGCCATGGGCGCGAACCGTCCAGTTGAAGGCCGACACTGTCGGGCCGCAAATGAATTTTCGCAAGCTCGGTGTTTGCACGATAAACCACTCTTGTTCCTGCTTGGTCATATTGGGTGATTTCCGCATCCGGCAAGATCATCAAGCGGTCTTGAAAGACGGGATCATGACCCCGCACCATCAGCCGCGTGAAAAAAACATTCTCGCCCGTTGCCGGATTGAAGTCGCTGTCCTGGAGGGTGAGTTCAATATCACCAACGAATGCGGTTTCAACTATGCCGAGCCCCGGCACAAGATGCGACAATCCTTCCGGTGAGATTACTGATTCTCGCTGGTCTTGTCGGGCAAAGTCCCAGATGTCCATGGACAAGGCCAGCACAATTATGGCCAGACCAGACAATCCGATTGCCCGAAGTTTTAAATTCACTCTTTAAGGCTCGTTATTGCTTCGAGCAAAATGTCACAAGCTTGGCGTAAAGACCCATGGCCGCCAGCGGAAGTGGTAACAATGTCGGCCGCAGTACGCACTTCGCTAACCGCTCCCGGGGGAGCAAAGCTGAGCCCGGCAACTGCAAATAATTCCAGGTCGGGAAGGTCATCGCCGATGACGGCAATCTCATTCGCTTCGAGCCCACGGGCGGAACAAACACGCTCAATCAAGGGCCCCTTGTCGGTCGAGCCCATGATTACTTCCTGAACTCCAAGGCGGTTGGCGCGGTGGCGCACAGCGGGGTTGTCGCGCCCGCTGATGATGACAATTTCTATTCCAGCCGCAATCAGTCTGGAAATTCCCAAGCCATCCTGGACTGAAAAGGTGGCGCTTTCACTGCCGTCGGCGTGGACAGTGACGCGTCCGTCGGTCCACACGCCGTCGACATCAGTTACAAACAGCTTGATGGCCGCCGCCTTTGCTCGAAGCTCGGGAGATAGTGTCACAGTCGGACTTCAAGCAGGTCTTGGACATCGACCAGTCCGACCACCAACTTACTATCGCAGGCAAGCACGGGTAATTGGTCGAGATGAGAATCCTTGATTAGGTGGAGGGCATCTCCAACCAACTGGTCTTCTCGCACAAAGCTTGGGTCGCAGGCCATGTGGGCGTCGACCGGTTCTCCAAGAGGAAGAGCGTCTGTGCCCGCCAGTCGTCGAAGGTCACCATCAGTAAAGATTCCGGCAAGGCCGCCGTCCGGGTTGACAACGATTGCAGCACCGGGCCGCCCAGGAGTTTCGGTCATTACACTGATTGCTTCACGCATTTGGGCACCGATTGTGATCAGTGGTATTTGTTTGCCCTTGCGCATGATGTCGCCAATCCGCATCAGGCTGCGACCTAGACTTCCAGCGGGATGAAATGAAGCAAACTCTTCCCGGGTAAAGTCGCGCCCCTCCAGCACCGCCATGGCCAGCGCATCGCCGAGTGCGAGCATCGCGGTGGTAGTGACTGTTGGTGCCAGACCGAGCGGACAAGCTTCGGAAAGAGGCCCCATGGCCAAAACCAAATCGCAGGACTGCCCAAGTGCGGAGTCTGCCGACTCACAAATTGCCAAAGTGGTAGCACCGATGGGCTTGAGTGCCGCAACCATTGCCACGACTTCTCGAGTTGTTCCGCTTTTGGACAACAACAGCACCAGGTCTTCGGCGCGTACCCGACCGAGATCGCCGTGTAGGGCTTCGGCTGGGTGCAGGCTTAAGCTTGGGGTTCCAGTGCTGGCCAAAGTGGCAGAGATTTTTTGGCCGATGAGCCCGGCCTTGCCCATTCCACTGACAACTATGCGACCGGTGCAGGCCAAAATGGCCTCAACCGCCGCCTCGAAGCTGCTATCAATGCGACCTTGAAGAGTGCGAATGGCCTCCGCCTCCAATTTGAGAACTTGGAGTCCGCGTTCACGAGCGGTATTTCGGTGGACTTCCATATGCATATTGTAGGGAGGGGAGGAAAAGGCGAGAATGGGTAGCTCATGGACACATTTGTGCTGATTGGAACCATTGTCATCGTGGTCTTGTCGATAACCACTCACGAGGCCGCCCACGCCTGGGTGGCCGACCGCTTGGGCGATTCGTCGGCACGGCAAGCTGGGCGGGTTACGCTCAACCCAATTCCACATATTGACCTGTTTATGACCATTTTATTGCCCGGAATGCTGCTGATATCCGGCTCGCCATTTGTGTTTGGGGGGGCAAAACCGGTAATGGTCAACATTTTCAACCTCCGCAGGCCCCGCCGTGACTGGGCGCTGGTGGCGCTGGCTGGCCCGCTTTCAAACATACTACAGGCCTTTATGTACGCAGGGCTAATCGCCTTACTTATCAGCCTTGGAGTGTTCACCTCCGAGTCGCTGGGCACCCAGGTCTTGGCGGTTGGAATCTACGCCAACGCGCTGTTGGCAGTTTTCAATCTAATCCCGATTCCGCCACTGGATGGCTCACGAGTGCTCATGTACTTTTTACGCGGCGAGGCTTTGGCTAAGTACATCCAGCTGGAGCGCTTCGGAATCCTTATAGTTCTTGCCCTTGTTTGGATGTCGGATTGGTTCCACAGCCTCCTGTGGAACGGTATGGTGATAGTTATCGAGGCCGCTGCCGACACCTTTGGGGTGTATAACGAAGTCGTCACAGCGATGAACAAATTGTTTAACTAATGATTCAGCCCACCGACCCCGACCTGATTCCTCCGGCGCGGACTCCCGCTCCGGTAGAGGAAGTAGGCGCCAAGCGGGTTGCGCCCAACTTCACGGTCCATCTTGAGCAAGTGTTTCATGGGCCACTCGACTTATTGCTCCAGTTGGTGCGAGACAGCGAACTTGAGATTCATGTGGTATCGCTGGCCGATGTCTGTGACGCATATTGCCAATTCGTTCGCTCAATGGACGAGGTCGATGTGGACGAAGCCGCCGATTATTTGGTAGTTGCAGCAACATTATTGGCAGTGAAGAGTCGCTCTCTGCTTCCTCAGGAGGAGATTGGCGAAGAAGAGGACCCCTTCGACCCGGGCGAAGAGCTTATCCACCAGCTTCTGATGTATAAGGAGTTGCGCCAAGCAGCCGAAGAATTGGGCGCAGGATTCCGCCGTCGGGCTCGCCTGTTGTCGGCCGGTGGTCGCTGGCTGGGCAAGCAGGCGGAAAATAATGGAGATGAGGTCGAGGACGAAGACTGGGACCTCGGAGACATTTCCATCTGGGACCTGCTCAAGGTCTTCCAGCGGCTTGAGAAAGAGACCGGGTTCATGCGTCCACACAAAATCATGGAAATCGGACGCTCCTTGTCATGGTATGTGGAGGAGGTGTGGTCACGGCTCGAGCACGGCGCCTCATTGGATCTGGACGATGTTTTTCAAGCCGAGGAAATAAATCGTGGTGATGCCGCCTATTACCTGGTTGCCCTGTTGGAAATGGCCAAGCAGAAGGCAATCGATATTCACCAAGAACATGCCTTTGGCCGCATCATTGTCCAGCGGTCCGCGGCGGCCGCTGATATCAGGCTGGAGGATTTGGACGCAGGGTTCGACCTCAATATTGAGGAACTGGAGCCGGAATTAGCAAGCCTACTGGAAGAATAGGCTCCGAGGCCTTAGATTGATATCCCCTAAATCCATAAACCCTTCATTAACGATGTCAAACGCACTAGACGTGAGCGAAGCAACCTTCCAGGGCGAAGTCCTGGACTCCGACCAACCTGTTTTGGTCGACTTTTGGGCAACCTGGTGTGGGCCCTGTAAGGCAATGTCTCCAGCCATCGACAAATTGGTAGAGGAAATGGCCGGTCAGGTGAAGGTAGTCAAAGTCGACATTGACAGTAATCCCAGTGTTGCCTCCCAATTTGGAGTCATGTCAATTCCCAGTTTCATCGTTTTTAAAGGTGGAGCAGAAGTTGGCCGTAAGATGGGAATGATGTCATTTGATGACTTAAAAGCCCTGGTTACCGCGCACGTTTAAACTTAATTGCAGGCCTCCGCGGTTGCCGCAGCAAACGAACGGCCGCCCACACAACCATGAGAGCCGTCTTCATCGGTTCCCCGCCTTTTGCGGAGGATTCATTTGCGGCATTACTGCAATGTAAAGTGCCGCCCGTGGCCCTGATTACGGCCGCTGACAGCCGATCTGGCCGCGGACGAAAACCTCAGAGTAATCCTCTCGTTGAAGCGGCGACTCAAGCGGGTCTGCCGGTATTGCGACCGGAGCGCGCAGCAGAATCCGATTTTTTGAGTGACTTTGCCGCGCTCAATCCCGACTTGGGAGTAGTTGTCAGCTACGGCCAGATTTTGCCGCAAGAGTTTTTGGATATCCCTCGTTTTGGTTGCATCAATCTTCACGGTTCTTTATTGCCACGGTGGCGGGGCGCGAGCCCGATTCAGTCCGCAATTCTTGCTGGCGACTCAAAAACTGGCGTGAGCATTCAAAGGATGGTGTTGGCACTTGATGCCGGCCCTGTACTGTGCGAGAGGGAGGTCTCGATTGACGCGCGAACCACGGGGCCGGAGCTGTTTGCCAAACTTGCCAGCGAAGGGTCCGGGCTTCTTGTGGAGTTCATCCAAAGTCTTCGGGCCGAGATTGACGACAGCGGACAATTTCCCCAGGGGCTTGCGCAAGACCAGGAGGCAGTTACCACCTGTCGCAAGATTAGCCCAAGCGACGCCACCATAGACTGGACCGCGAGCGCAATCGAAATAGAGCGCTTGGTGCGCGCAATGACTGGCTGGCCGTGTGCCCGAACCGTGGCACCTTGCGGTACCCAATTGAAAATCCTTAGCGCAGCGATTTGCGACGAAACGGAACCGAACCCGGCAAGTAACCCCGGCGTACTGGTTAGTGTCGGTCAGCGCTTAGTGGTCAGCTGTGGGGAAGGACTTCTGGAAATTGGTTGTTTGCAGCGCCCGGGCAAGACTGCACTCGATGCCGTAGAATTCTTGCGCGGATTCGCCTTGCAGGAAGGGGATTGCTTCGGAGCGGGACAGCAAGATGATTGAAAAAAACAAAATGGCCTCATCCTCAAAACGTAAAACCCGATTTGTGGACGCACGCAGTGTGGTGCTCAAACTGCTCCGCAGCACCCGACAACTTCCCACTCGGAGATTTGCATCTGCTGCCGACCGCGATGGATTGGTGGGGCGCGACCGCGCTCTTGCGCGTGAACTGTTGTCGGGTGTTTTACGCCATCAGCGCTCGTTGGACGCTCTTTACATGCCCCTTGTGCGCCGTCAATCGATTGACCCCCTTGTGCGTTGGGTTTTGAGACTTGCGGTGTATCAGCTCTTCTACCTGGATCGGATTCCGCCTCATGCGGCAATCGACGCCACCCTGAACGCTGGGCGTGAGATGCTCCGTCACGCGGTCGGTTTTGCCAATGGAGTTCTGCGCAATGTTGAACGCGCAACTGGCGGAGATTACGCCGGCTACATGCGCAAGTGTTTCGACGAGTGCTCGGATGATCCCAACGAGCGCCTGGCAATCGAGTTTTCCTACCCGACCGAATTGGTTTGTGCTTGGATTAATGAAGTCGGGGAGGAAGTAGCGATTGCGCGGATGAAGGTTTTCAATAAGACTCCACCGTTGACCTTGCGCGCAAACCGGTTGCAGTCTTCGCGCGAAGAGGTTGTCGCAGCCTTCACGGAAGCAAAAATCGAAGTGGAGACAATTTCTGACAATGCGCTTCTGTTGAAGCGTGCCCGCATCAACCCGACCGAGCTGCCTGGCTATGCGGAAGGATGGTGGTCGGTTCAGGATTTAACGTCACAAGAAACCATTGCCCTGGCGGCACCGGTAGCAGGTGAGCGCATCTTGGACTACTGTTCCGCGCCGGGCGGGAAGGCCTTTGCTGCTCTGGAGATTGCGGATGGAAAAGCAGAAGTCGTGGCGTGTGACAACGACCAGAATC
The DNA here is from genome assembly GCA_002400895.1 of Planctomycetota bacterium. The sequence goes on along the minus strand of NVRO01000009.1, from coordinate 3,369 downwards.
GGCTTGAAAAAATACCCCCGGAGGCCGCGCGGCTGCGTCACAAATTGAAAACTATTGTGATTGGCGACGACGGAAGCGGAGTTCCGGATGGCGAGTGGGATTTAATCCTGCTTGACGTTCCATGCTCAAATACCGGCGTGCTCGGGCGCCGCGCGGAGGCACGCTGGCGCTATTGCGCGGACTTCATTGACGGCCTGTTAAATCAGCAAAAGTTGATTATTGAACTGGCCGCCAAACATCGAGGGGAAAAAACACGAGTGTTGTACTCCACCTGTTCACTGGAACCCGAAGAGAACTCTGCAATGGCCGCGTATGCCGCCAATCTGATGGGGCTAACGATTGCGGAAGAGCGCAAGTTTGAGCCGGACGAAACCAGAAGTGGCGGTTACGCGGCTCTGTTAATACCGTAAAATCAACCCTGTGAACAAGAAGATGAAGACGGAGCAGGACCTCGACCCGGGAGTCTTTCCGGGCGTGCTCATTGTCTTTCTAGTATTGGTGGTTTGGGGGAGCAGCAAGGTTACGTTTGGCGAGGAACCAACAGCCGTGCCGGGAGGATTAAACCCTGCCAGCTCAGAAACAAGTGAGTGGTCGGTTCCGGGCTCGGAGACTCCTCGCCCAATCTCCGATTTGGAGCCAAGCACGCCTGCCGGTTCTCTAGATTCCGAAGGCGATAGTTTTCGGGATGACCCACGCTGGAAACGCGCCGGCGAAATTGGCGACACCGCGATGGTCTCCTATCAGGCCGACCTCAAGGAAAGCGAGGAGGTGGGCGGAATAAATTTATTGGCCTCCCGAAAAGACTTGCGCGACCGCYTGGAAGAGGCNATTTCATTGCTTGTCGGCATGGAGGCCGAGTTTGCCGACAATCCGGTTGCCAGCGAACAGATTGAACGTCGCCGCAATCGGTTTCACAAGAACCTTGGCTTTACCGTGGGCAAGTAGGGGGCCGTAGCAGGAATTATTAAATGGTGAAGATCGGTTGGAATTCAAACAGCTTCACATCGCATTCGCTCGAAGATGTAATTCCCTGGCTGGGTGAGCTGGGCTATCAAGCAATTGCTATTACCCCTGACGTCCCACATTTGGACCCGAGATACAGCGGCCCCGACATGGTTCGCCGGGTCGGAAATTTGTGTTCCCAACACGGCCTGGAAGTTGTGGTCGAAACTGGTGCGCGCTTTTTACTCAACCCTAAATTAAAGCATCGACCCAATCTGTTGGAGCCAGACGCAAGCCGGGATATCCGCCTGAAGTTTTTGCGGCACATGGTCGAATGGTGCGACCTGCTCGGCGCAAAAGTTCTTTCGTTCTGGTCGGGGGTTGTGCCCGACCAACAGGACTCGCCACTGGAACGATTGGGCGACGGAGTTGCCAAGCTTGCCAGGCATGCGGAACGTTATGGAGTCAGGCTTGCGCTTGAACCGGAGCCGGGCCACTATATTTCAACCCTCGCCGATTACCGTTTATTTGTCGAGGCATTTCCCGGTTTGGTGCACCTGTGCCTGGACACCGGCCACTTGCTTGCCAATCAAGAAGTCGCTCCTCACTTGGCGCTAGCCGAGTGGAAGGACGAGATTATTAACATCCAGTTGGACGACGCGCGCGCAGGTGTTCACGAGCACCTGCCACCTGGCGAAGGTGAAATTGACTGGAAAAAATGGTGGGAAGCGGTGGCCACAATAAATTTGGATGTACCCGCTTGCTGGGAGTTGTCCCGCGATTCGCATCGCTTCGCCAAACTGGTTCAGTCGGCCCAACTTGTCAATAGTTCCCGATAGCGGACGACTCGTTCGTTGTTTTCTGCCGCCATGTCGGCTTTCTCAAGAGGGTCCTGGGCGAGGTTGAATAATCGTTCTCGAACCAGGCCGCCGTCGTTTCTCACGCGGCGCACGAACTTGAAGTCCCCATCAACGAGAGCGTAGTTGGTCCAGGTGTCGTTCCGTGCAGCGAAACGAAAACTACGAGCATCAGACGGAAGGGCAAGCAAACTTTTGCCGCCCAGGTCGGAGCCGTCAAGACCGGCAGCAGCGAGAATGGTGGGGGTAATGTCGTTCACTGATGCTGGAATGGAACTGATGTCGCCGGCAGTTTTTTCGGGCCAAAAGACAAACGCTGGCACTCGAATGCCGCCTTCGAAAGCCGACCCCTTGGCTCCTCGCAGACCACCATTAGAGCCACCGTCTTCCTTGCCTGCGCCATTGTCCGACAAGAAAATTACAACGGTCTTGCGGTCTTGCTCGGTTTGCCTGAGTGCATCAATAACTTGGCCGACAGCCCGATCAAGTTCGTCAACCATTGCACAATAAACCCGCCGTGCAGGGTTCTTGACATGCCGGTAGCGGCGAATCGAGTCAACCGGCGCTGCCAAAGGCAAATGTGGCGCGGTAAAGGTCAGGTATAAAAAGAAGGGTTCGGATTGCTTGCCGCGTTGGCGCACCCAATGGGCAGCTTCAGCTCCTATCAATTGAGTGGCATAGCCATCTTCCTCCAAGCTGTTTCCGTTGCGTTGCCAATCCAGTTGTTGATTGCGGTCAAGGTGAGTTTGGTAATCGATTGCGCCTTGTAGGCACCCGTAAAAATAATCGAAGCCGCGGGCGTTGGGGTGCATGGTTGCATTCGCATGACCTAAATGCCACTTGCCAATGCAGGCGGTAGCGTATCCGGCAGCCCGCAGTCGCTCGGCAACGGTTGGAATATCCTTGGGCAATCCCCTTTGGTCGGCGGGCCGCAAGGGGTTCCAGGCCATATTCATGACCATTGGGTCTTCGCCGGTAATGATTGCTGCCCGCGCCGGAGAACACAACGCCCAGCTGTAGAACCGGTCAAAACGAAGGCTCTGATTCGCCAGGCGATCCAGGCGGGGGGTGTTCATTTCGCCGCCAAGAAAACCGAGGTCGCCGATGCCGAGGTCGTCGGCGACAATCAGGACCACATTTAGCGGCTCACTTATTGCTTGTTGCGGAGAGCAGGAGAGCAGCAACATCAGGAAAGCAAATCGAGTCACGGGCGCGAAGCCTCCGACCAGTCTGCCGGAACACTCCAGCCGTCCGGAGCCTCTGTCACCATTACGGGATCACCGGCAGGGCTCAGCGCGTGCCATTCCAATGCACGCCCTCTCATTTGTTCGAGAAGTTCCGGCATTTGCAACGCCAAATCATTTTTCTCCGCAGGGTCGAGTTCCACATCAAACAGTTTCTCGGTCAATTTCCCGGCACCGAGAATGCGCCGCAGGTACTTGTACTTGCCGTTGATCAAGGCGAGGTACCAGCCTTTTTCCGAAATGGACCCGAAGAACAAGTCTCGCTGTATTTCGTTATCGGCGGAACCGGTAAGGCCCGGCAAGACATCGCGGCCGTCAAATTCCGC
>NVRO01000246.1 GCA_002400895.1 Planctomycetota bacterium | reverse complement strand
TCACCTGACAGTTTCGGCAGTTATGTCACCAGTGCGATGGAGCGGACAGGACATTATCCACTACCCGAAGCGTCCGTTTCCTTGACCCAAGCCAAAGCATTGCGGCCGGTGGCGGCAAAGACATGATCCAGTACTCGGCGGCTGATGTAGGCCACCGGGATGTCGGTTGCCAACGGTGCCTGATTCTGCAACATACAAAAGATTTGGTCGGCAACCCCACGTGGGGTGAAGTTGGTTGCACTCAGTTCGGCGCGATCTGCCTGGATGCCCAAAAGTGGCACCAACTGGTTGTAGAGAGAGGAGGTGGATGGCCAGAAGGGTGAGCCGGCCGCGTCAATTTGAGCATTCATTACCCCGGGTGGGTCGGCGACCAGTACCGCTACTGCACCGCGCAGTCGCAGTGCGCGCACTTTAGCGGCCAGCCGTGCCTGAGGGAGCATCCGTTTGCCATCGAAGCGACTTTCGCGGATGTCTGCTTGTGGTTCCCAACGCAAGACCAGTGCGATTTTTCCGGTGAAGTCCAAGCCCCAGAGGTCGTCATATTCGAATTCGGGGGCGGCAATCCCGTAGCCGGCAAAAACGATTTCGCCGCTGGCCTCGCCTCCGGGGCCGCTTGGATGGGGGATAAAGTCGTCGCTGTGAGGGTAGTCGCGGTTGATCGGGTCAGGGGATTCCCCCAATCCACTGGCAAAGGTCAGGGTCAGGTTGGTGTTCGCCTGGTCGAGCGCCAGTGGTGAGGCGGCAAAGGGATGAATGAAGCTGTCACCGATTGGCTCAAGTCCCAAGCGGTGTAATCGCGATTCAATCCAGCGCGCCGCCAGGCGGGCCCCGTGCTCACCAGTCATGCGTCCACGGAAATCATCCCCGGACAAGTACTTCAAATTTTGCCGTAACTGTTCAGCGGTAATTGCCGGGTCTGGGTGGTGGCGAGTTTGCTCCGCCTGGTCCTGGGCAGGCATGCCTGATATCGGGGGTAGGTCGTTGGTCAGTGGGCCCGGATTCAGCCAGAAACTGAGGACTGCGGCGATGGTGAGGAGTGCCATTGGCGCACCTATCCTATGTAACCCGAAATGAGCGGCAAACGACCAACTGTACTTCTTGTTCTTGACGGATGGGGCCATGCCAAAGCCTCTGCCGGGAACGCGATTACCCAAGCTCCGGCTGAAAATTTTCTCCGCTGGTGGGACCAATGCCCTCACACTCTTCTTTCCGCCAGTGGCCGCGAAGTTGGGCTGCCATTGGGGTTGATGGGCAACTCGGAAGTTGGTCACACCAATATCGGCGCCGGGCGGGTGGTGCTCCAGGCCATCTCGCGGATTGACCAGGCAATCGAACAGGACGAGTTTCGCCTCAACCCGGCCTTGCGTGGGGCGGTGGAGCATGCGCTCAAGAACGGCCGCAATCTGCACATGTATGGGCTGCTTGGCCCGGGCGGAGTGCATGCCATGAATAACCACTACCGCCAACTGCTGAAATTGGCTGGTGAGCTGGGTTTGCCGGGTGCGCGGGTGCGGATGCATGTCCTGCTGGATGGCCGCGATACTCCCCCGGTGTCTGCATCGGGACACCTGGCAGAACTGGACTCCATGATGACCGAGTTTGGCGGCACCCTGGCTTCGGTTTGTGGCCGCTACTACGGTATGGATCGCGACCACAACTGGGAACGCATCAAGCAGTTCTGGGATTGCATGATTCACGGTCGTACCGAGTACACCGCCGCCACCTGGCAACTCGCCATGTCTGCCGCCAGTGAGCGCGGTGAAACCGACGAGTTCGTCAAGCCCACCGTCATCGGCTCACCGCAACCGGTTGCTGACGGCGACTCTATTTTGTGCTTCAACTTTCGCGCCGACCGGGTTCGCCAGATGTCGCAGGCATTACTGGAAGATGACTTTGCCGGATTCGATACCGGGGCAGTCCCCGCGGTTCACTATGCAACCATGACCCAATATCGCAAGGACTTCAATTGCTCGGTAGCTTTCCCACCGTTGGAGCTGCGCTCGATGTTCGGTGAGTTGGTGTCCGCACATGGAATGCGCCAATTCCGTTGTGCCGAAACCGAAAAATATGCTCACGTCACCTTTTTCTTTAATGGTGGGCGGGAGGAGCTTTATGAAGGTGAAGAGCGTCATCTGGTGCCATCGCCAAAAGTTCCTACCTACGATTTGCAGCCGGAAATGTCTGCGCCTCAGGTGTGTGATGAAGTGTGCCTGCGCTTGGAAAAGGGAGAACACGATTTATACGTGGTCAACTTCGCCAACTCGGACATGGTCGGACATACCGGTAAGCAGGATGCCGCCGAAGCAGCGGTGAGGGCGGTCGACCAGTGCCTTGGCCGTATCGTTGCCGCGGCACTAAAACGTGGCGGCAGCGTTGCCATTACTGCCGACCATGGCAATGCAGAGCAGATGCTTGATCCCGACACTGGCGGTATTCATACCGCCCACACCGTCAATCCGGTGCCCTTTGTGCTGATTGGAGAAGACTACCGTAATGCCAAAATGCGGGAAATTGGCGTGCTAGCAGATGTTGCCCCGACCTTGATGCGAACTATGGGGATAGAACAACCCGATGTAATGGATGGCGTCGACTTACTGAAATAATGAAAAAGCTAATGCTCCTAATCCCCGCCGGCATTCTGCTCAGCACGGCCCTGATTGCCCAGAACACCACCTGGTATGTCGACCCACTGACCGGTGACGACACCGGTGTTAACACTGGTACTTCGGCCCTGGATCCCTTTCAGACCGTAACTCATGCCATGACCATCGCTGTCAGTAGCGACACGGTGGAGTTGATGCAGGGCACTTGGACAGATGCAATTGAAACCTTTCCAATCAACATCACCAACGGAGTCTCAGTTATTTACCCCGGGTCCGACCCTGCTATCTGCCTTTTCGAAGGGTCGGCTACTCCAAACGCCTGTTTTCGCTTGGCAGCGGTTATGGATGACAACATCGAGTTGCGTGGCTTTACGGTTTCCGATTTTGGTACCGGAATCG
>NVRO01000245.1 GCA_002400895.1 Planctomycetota bacterium | reverse complement strand
GGGACATCTGATTCGTGGCGGCGAGAAGCACGACGACACCGCAAGCAACCAGCGCGATCCAGAGCGCTCGATCACCCGCCGGCACTGACGAGCCAGCCTCCTCGGACACATTCCCGCCGTCACTGGTCGAAGCCGAGCGAAAGACGAGCGCGCGACAAACGACAATGGCGAGCGCGTAGAGGCCGTACCCCGCGGACCACGCCATCGTTTGCATGCGCACACCGAAAAGCGGCTCGACGAGAAGAGGATAGGTCTAAAGCCCTAGCAGCGAGCCCGCGTTCGAGAGGGCGTAGAAACGATAGGGCGATGCTCCCGGACGGAGTCCGATGAACCAGTGCTGCAAGAGCGGCGCCGTCGACGAAACGAGGAGATAGGGTATCCCTACCGTAGCGCTCAGAAGCAAGAGGATGCGCACCATCGGGTTCTCGGTCCCCTCCGGCCGAAACACCTCCGCGGGTGTTATGGGCATGAGCGCCAAAGACAAGAGGACTAGAAGAAGATGGAGAACAGCTTGTCTCTTGAGCGTGAGCTAAGCGGCGGCGAAAGAATAACTCCCGACTTTTATGCAGGCTGTAGGGTGTAGTTCCACTTGGGCATGGCCTCGTCGTTGGTCAGGTCCAACTCGTCCATCTGTTCGCGCGTGATCTTGACGCCCTTTTTGTAGGCCTTGCGGACGAGGTGTGCGCGAACCCGTAGCCCAGTGGTTGTGGTCGTGGTGCGGAGGTACTTGAGGATGGTCTCGTAGCTGTCCAACGGGCGGGCAGCCCAGTTCTTGCTGATTTCGCTGAAGAGGCGGTGTTCTATGGGATTCCACTTGGAGGCACCGCTCGGATAGTGTGCCACGGTCACGTTGAGACCGTGGCGGTCGCAAACGCGGGTTTGTAACCCGTACTTCCAAACGCGGCTGGAGGAACTGTTGCTCCCTCCGCCGTCGGCCAGGATCGTTAGGTGCCCGGCGTTGCGATAACGATGTTGGCCCTCGGTGCGCCACCATTTTTCAACCGCATCCACAGCGAAGTAGGGGGTGTCGTAGGTGGTGCCGACGAAAACGGTACCTCGGTTCGCCTGCAGATCGTACACCCCGTAGGGGATGGCGATGCCGATGGCGTCCGAACGGAAGTCGTGGTCGTTAACCGCCCCGAGCCACGGTGCCCGCATCAAGCCCGAGAAACTTGGCGAGCCTAGCGTCCCCGCCCCGTCCACTCTTCAGGGCCTCGAGCCCGGCGTACAGGCGTCGCTGTTTCTCATCAAGCAAGCTGAAGAACAAAACGATGGCCGCTCTCAGCTCGTCAGGCAGGATGGCAGCTTCGGGTATCGCTCCGACCACACCCGGTTCGGCAAGCAGGGAGCGGCGCGCTAACAGCTGTTGCCGTCTACGGCGCGAGTCCGCCGCGCAGTACAGAAACTGCCCTGCGACCTTCTCACGAGTCAAACGAGCGTCTCCAACGAGCTTGCGTAGCGCGTCCTTCGTCCCGACGTGTAGCCGGTTGTCGAGTTCCTCGACGAAGTAGCCGACAGCCGCGGCCTCGACCATTGCCGCCGCTGTAGACAACAGAGTGCCGTAGACCGAAAACCACACCTCACGATACGACCACAGACCTTGCTCATCGAACTCGGCAACCTCATCGAGAGTGTAGTAGCGGCCGCAGTGAGAGTAGCTCGTGCGGTACGCCAACTCCTTCAGCTTGCGGAAGACGGTGCGTCTAGCGTTGGTCCCCATCGCACCCATCAGCTTCGGCATTCGGGCGATCTTCTGCTTGCGCAGTAACGTGGCGATGGCCTCTGCAGAGAAATCGGTCAGTCTCATAATGGCACCTTTGCGCTTATATATGCGTAATGGTGCCATAACTCGCGCACCTTGACAACCACTCGAGATCGATGGATATGGCGCTACTTACCGGGTAAGGCGCTCATCTGCACTGGCAACCTCGCAGCCTGACCGAGGCACGGTTACGCCTATTCGACTGGAGTTATTGTTTCGCGGGCCCAACAGAAGTCGAACCAAAGGAAGCTTGGATGAAGGCGACGGATAAGACGGGCCTGGTGGGTTTGTTCAAGAGCAACGGGATCAAAGCCGACTTCATCGAAAAGTGAAAAAGGCCCGGCGACCTCGGCCTCCGGGCCCTCAGGGACTTGGAACGAGTCTCAGTTGCCGGATTCAGCCTCTGAGAGGGCGGACAAGAACTGCTTCACTTCTTCCGCCTGAGCTCCGTTGGGCTCGAGCTCGAGATACTTCTCGAAGTGGCTTTTGGCGACATCGTCATCCTCTTTCTGCGCGGCGAGGGTTCCGAGAATGTAATGCGCCTGAGACGATTGCGACGCATTGGGTTTCGCGACGAGAAACTGCTCGAGATGAGTGATGGCCGCTTGGTGCGCGGCTTCGGCATCGCCGGAGGATTCCGCGTTCCGGACAGCGATAGAACCCACCATGAAGTGAGCGTCCGGCGCAAACTGATGGTCAGGGCTAAGCTCCAGAAACTTCTGTAGCCGCTCCGTGGCGGTCGCCCATTGCTGCCCGTTGAAGCTGATGCGTCCTGCAAAATAATACGGAGGGGCTAGGCTCGGGTCGAGCTGGATGACCTTCGAAAAAGCGCGCTCCGCTGCCTGGTCGTTCTTGGCTCGCATCTGCGTGGTTCCGAGGTAGTATTGCACCTCCTTGTCGTTCGGCTTGTTCGAAGCCGCCTTTTGCAGGAACGGGATGGCTTTCTTGGGTGAGCTCGCTTTCGCGTAGCAGAGCCCGCCTTCCTTGTTCGAGTTGTTGGTCATGTCGGCGGCGTCGGCATTGTTACCCACTTTCGTGATGAAAGTGTCGAAGTTCGACGCACATTTGTCATAGGTCTTCTTGGCGCGATACGCGTAGCCTAAGTAGTAATTGCTTAGAAAGAGGTCGCCGTTTGCCGAGAGCGCTTTTTCACAGGATGCGATGATGCCGTCGAAGTCATTGGTCTTGACGGATTCCTGGCAGTCACGAAAATCGGCTTCCCCGGGTTGTTGTGCGAAGGCGGCGCC
>NVRO01000244.1 GCA_002400895.1 Planctomycetota bacterium | reverse complement strand
GCTATTTGGGAACATGCGACCGCCAGTGGCGGTCTACCGGGTCCAGGCGTTCCGCAACCAGCACCAGCTCCCGATCCTCTCGTTCCTCCCGGCGGGGGCGACGATCCCATGCTGATTCCGGGCCCAGGTTTAGAATTTCCGCCAATTGACCCAGGCGACTCAGGAGGAGGACAAGTTATGCCTGAAAGTACTATCGCTCTATCCGTTTTGCTTCCGGCAGTCAGAACGATGCCGATTGTAATGAACTGGATTCGTAACCTATTTGGTTCCGGTGTTAGTGCTGCCGGCGCGCGCATCGCAGTCCCGGGGTGGTTACGAACAATTCTAGCCGCTCTCGGTCTTGGTGAAATCATCGAAATATTCGTTGATATTCCTGATCTAGGTGACATTTTCGGGGGGCCTGCGTTCGGTGGCAGAGAAGACCCCGTCACCGCTATGGTTGAAGCCATGACCGTTTCGACTTGGGATGCGAACGGCGTTGAATTCCATCGGCTTAGCGATGGCCGTTTAGCCGTTCGAAACAAGCATGGCGTGTGGAAAATCTGGCGGCCGCGAAAGCCAGTGGTCTTGTTTACGACTGGAAATGCGAACCTGAAAGACATTCTAAAAGCCGACCGAATCCTTCAAAAAGAAGCGAAAAAGATTTCGAAATTGCTTCGGAATCGCGGTTTCAAGGTCGCACGGACGTAAGAATAGGGCCGAAAATGGCCATACAGCAATTTAACCAGTACGGAGGCTATGCACTATGGAAGTCCATGTTATCTGCGGCGCTCGTGTACCCTGTGGCTTCAGGGTGCATGATCAGTACTTTAGACTTAAGTCGAGATTTGCGCCCGGGATTTGTCCCGGCTGCAATGGCCCTATCAAGATTGTTGAGGCATACACCGAAATCGTGATTCCTGACGCCTACATGAGTCTTGAAGAGCCTAACAAGGGCGGCGGCCAGATATTAATCAAAAGCGCACCGGTGGCTTCTGAGGGCTAATCTCCATGCGTGAGATTTAAAAAGGAAGGAAACACTAACAATGTCTATGACTGAGGTATCTTTAGCGGCGGCGGTCGCTGTTCTTGGCGTTAATTTGCTGGCAAACAGTCCGCACCGCCAGTCGGCTAGGCGTCGAAGGCTAACAGCTGTCGGGCTCGCCGGGTCAGCTGCAGCTGGTGATTCGGAAGTTTCAATACTGATCAATCAGACTGAGGTAGGTAGGCTGTTCAATTCGGCGACTGGGTTTCCGGATCGTTTTGATCTGATGGCCATTGGCGAAGAAGTGCCGCCTAATTCAGAGATATCGGCAGTCGTAGTGGACGCGCCGGCAACAAATCCACTGAATCTGCTAATTGAATTCACCGACTAATGGCAGTCGGTAACTTTAGATTTACCCGCGGATTTATTAGAGCTGCACAGCATCTCGGGTTCGCGGGACCTGGCCCCGGTCTCTCTGGTCAGGTTGTGCCGACTCTGGACTTTGCGCCTCTATCTGGCGTCCAAGACATAGCGCGTCAAAATGTAACCATATCCGGGAATGGCTACCCTAGACTGTTCACGGTGCCTGAAGGCGAGATTTGGCGACTCGTGTGGTTTAACATCTATCGGGATTCAGGCGATTTCACCATTAGTAGCCTGTATATCGGGGATAATGATGCCGATTCGCCCGTGGAAATCGACCCAGGCGATTACACTAATGAAATCATAATGCCTCTCGACGCCTTTGCTGCGGTAATGCCGCACATGTGGCTTTATCCGGGCTATATAATAGGCGCGCATATCACTAATTTCGTATCAACGTCATTCTTGGTTTGCGAGCTCTGGCGATATAAAATGGACTACCGACCTGAGTCGACGACCTAGCATGGAAAATCACGAGCAAGGCGGGCGATGCTGGTGTGGCAAACGCCACCCCGTCATTAAATCTAGGTAGTGAGTTTCCCCGGCGGTGGGTCGGGGTTGTAGCTACAGGCTTGAGGCTGATAGCCTGGTAAATTGGGCGGGGTGCTGATCGTTTCGCACACGATGCCTCAGCACTTCGCCCGTATCCTTGTCGGGCGAAGTGCGCTTAAAAATAACGACTAATAGACTGCAAAACGGAGGCTTAAATGTGCGCTTCACAGACAGAAGAACAAATGCCGACTACTACGATGACGACCCTACCGCCCCTGCCAAAGTTCTTGAAGGATGGCGAGATTTCCTCACCGGGCATACTTGGACACACTTCATTACAGTTACATATCGATCCGCGAGACCGGTACGTAGTGATGGGGGAGATTTGGATAGAGTCAAAAGAACAGTCAGGCGAACATACCCCTCCGGACGGCTCTTTCTTGCCGGTGAGAGTCATGCTTTCGGAGATTTGCATGTGCACGGAATACTCGCTGCAGCCGGCGGGGCAGATGAGCTTGCCGGGGTTCGCGCCGGCCAGTGTTATGGGGACTTATTTAGACAGTTTGGCCGCTCTGAGGTGCGCCAGGTGTCTTCGCCTCAGGCTGTCGTCAATTACTGCACTAAGTACGTAACGAAACAAATGGCTGCGTATCTGATAGACTAGACCCGCAGTCACGCTATCACCAAAAGCTGAAAACCCACCTAAAGCGGCCTTGCATTCACCACGCAAGGCCGCTAGTATTTGCCGGACACAAGTCTGGTAGGTGTCCTGTAGAAAAAAACGAGGACTACTGATTTATGGCTACCACCACAACTGAGGACGTTGATATTCCGGGTCGCCTTATTAGACTGCGCGACAATGAAAACGGTTCCATTTATTGGTTGGGCAACGCCCCAGCATTTAACAGGGCGTGGATGCAAAGACCAGATGATTCGAGACGGGTCTCGACAACGGCAGGTGCGATTGCCGACCGCCTTGGGGCGACTCAAGCCGTGTTTATCCGAGCGTTGGTTGCTATTTGGGAACATGCGACCGCCCCTGACGTCGTCGCAGTTGTGGGCCGCGAGGGCGGCCTCCTCGTCGTGGCCGCTGCGCCGCACGTAGGCATAGAGAAACAGGTCGGTGTCGGGCAGCAGCAGGC
>NVRO01000243.1 GCA_002400895.1 Planctomycetota bacterium | reverse complement strand
TTACCGAGGCTTTCCGCATCATCATGTCCGACCAAAAGGTCAAAGGAATCCTGGTCAACATTTTCGGCGGAATAATGAAGTGTGACATCATTGCCCGCGGAGTAATCGGGGCTGCCCGCACAGTCCACCTCAACATTCCCCTGGTGGTTCGCCTTGAAGGCACCAACGTGAAGGAAGGACGTCAGCTCATGGCCGACTCGGGTCTCCCCATACTCTCGGCAACCTCGCTGGACGAAGGCGCCAAATTAATCTGTGAAGCGGTGGTCACCGCCAAGGCTTAGGATTCTTAACAATGGCAATCTTCATCGACGAAAACACCAAAGTCATTGTCCAAGGCTTAACCGGTAAAAACGGGACCTTCCACTCCGAACAAGCCCTTGCCTATGGCACCCGGGTAGTTGGCGGGGTAACTCCCGGCAAAGGCGGAAGCACCCATCTTGGCCTGCCTGTTTTTAATACCGTTGCTGAGGCGGTCAGCGCCACCGAGGCTACTGCCTCGGTCATTTATGTCCCGGCGGCATTCGCCGCTGATGGGATTTTGGAAGCCGCGGCGGCCGGAATTGAATTGATAGTTTGCATTACCGAGGGTATTCCGGTACTCGACATGGCCAAAGTGAAAATGACCCTGGCCAACTCCGGCACTCGTCTGGTTGGCCCCAATTGTCCCGGCGTAATCACCCCTGGTGAGACAAATGGCTGCAAAATCGGCATCATGCCGGCTTACATCCATAACCCCGGTACGGTCGGCATTGTCAGCCGTTCGGGAACCCTGACTTACGAAGCAGTTTGGCAAGTGAGTTGCGAAGGCCTGGGTCAGTCGACTTGTGTCGGCATTGGCGGTGACCCTTTGCCGGGAACCGACTTTATCGACGTCCTACGGGCCTTTCAGGATGATGAGGCTACCGATTCAATCGTGATGATTGGCGAAATTGGTGGTTCCGCCGAGGAAGAAGCGGCAGCCTTCATCAAGGAGTACGTCACCAAGCCGGTAGTCGGCTTCATCGCCGGTAGAACCGCCCCTCCGGGCAAGCGAATGGGCCATGCGGGTGCCATCATCTCGGGTGGTGCCGGAACTGCGGATGCCAAAATTGCTGCCCTCAATGCCGCTGGTGTAGCAATCGCTCCCAACCCATCCGCACTTGGTAGCACTCTGGTCAAGTTGCGTGCCGAGCGTGGCATCTGATTCAGCGTTCAGTTACCGCCACCCAGAAACTGGGGAATGGGCGCACGACGTTCGCAACCCTGAGCGTGAAGCCCGCGAAATATTTGTACGACCGGCTTTGATGTCGCGACCACCTGAAGTGGCCGGGACTTTGCGCATTTTGGAGTTCGGATTTGGTCGTGGGACCAACACTGCGGTTGCCCTGGATGAATTGCTGAGGGCGGACTTCACTGGCACCGTGGAGGCGCTCGGCTTTGAACCCAACCCGGAGTTCTTGGACCCGTGGCCCAACATGCCTAGTTGGGGGATTTGGCCATGGTGGGAAGACTTGGATAGTGAATGGAGTTGGAAAGCCCCGAACGGGGCGCGGGCAAGCGGAAAAATAATACGCCAAACGTTACAGGACGGGCTGGCAACTGATTCTCCTCAAAACGCCCAAGATGGCTTTGATTGGATATTTTGTGATTTATTTTCACCCCGACGACATCCCGACGACTGGAGCGGAGGAGTTGCCAATCTGCTGGCAAAGTGGGCCAATCCTGGCGCAGTGCTTACTTCCTATTGTGTTGCTCACCATCTCCGAGATGCCCTGAGCAATGCTGGCTGGTCGGTTGAACGCCTCCACTCAAAGGGTGGTCGAGATTCCTTGCGTGCTACTTTTCGATTAAACCGGGCCGCTAAGGCATAATAGGAACTAATGAATAACACCATCCGCCACGCGGCCCTGGCCTTGCTTGCCACCGCCATTCCTTCCTGCACCATGCCTGGTGGCGGCGAGTGGATGTGGATAGCTCTTATCGCTCTTCTGTTGTTCGGCAGCACCAAACTTCCTGGCATGATGCGGTCCATGGGATCCGGTATCAATGAATTCAAGAAGGGGCTTAAGACCGGCGAGGGCGACGATTCTGAGCCAGAATCTGACGAGGAAAAGTGAGTCGCCAATCGGTCCTGCGTACCGATTGGTGTGGGGCTCTTATATGTGGCGGACAAAGCCGTCGCATGGGTTGCGACAAATTACTGCTCGAGGTCGGTGGCCAACCATTGCATCAACATGGTGCTAAAGCCCTGGCTAAATGCTGTGGTCAATTATTGCAGGTGGGCAGGGACCTCCAACTGGCTCAGTTTATGTTTGTGCCCGACCAAGTTTCCAATCAGGGCCCCTTGGCCGGGCTGTCAGCGGCCCTGGAGGCTTGTACCACCGACTGGATGGTTGCTGTGGCTGCCGACCTCCCTGCGATTGACTGGGTGGCGGTGTCCTGGCTGCAGGAAACCGCCGAACAGGCTTTTTCTGCCTGCCGGAGCCAGCAGTCGGCAACTGACAATCTGCTCGCTGTGGTTCCTTCCAGCACCAGTGGGCTTGAGCCGCTGTGTGCAGCCTACCGCTCTGAGCTGGCACCCTTGATAAGCTCCGCATTTTCCGCTGGTGAGCGTTCCATCCATGCTTTCCTCGCTTCTCTCGACCAGAGAGTGCTAATTGTAGATGGCTCCGATAAACTTAAAGATGCCGTCATCAATCTGAACCGCCCAAGTGATTGGCAGCACTTCATCGGCGCCCCTCAAAAGTGAACCAATTGAGCAACTCAACTGCCCGTCTGGGTCAGATTCTCTCCGTCATTGAGCAGCCTATGGCTGCGGTAGATTGCTGGCTTGACGCTCAATTCCAGCCGGATCATCATGCGCTTGCACCGCTGATTGCCCATGTCGGGCGTTTTCGTGGCAAAAGGGTACGCGCGGCTCAGGTGTTGTTGGTTGCCGAGGCCTTGGGTGGGTCAAGCGCTACCCATATCCCGTTGGCCGGTATTCTCGAAATGATTCATGCCGCAACTTTGGTCCACGATGACGTTCTCGACGAGGCCGAAGAAAGGCGAGGTCTCGACTGTGTGCACATTGAGTGGGGCCGCCAT
>NVRO01000242.1 GCA_002400895.1 Planctomycetota bacterium | reverse complement strand
GACTATCCCCATTACCGAATGTCCTTTTAGGGGCAAGTTTTAGGGGTTTTAAGGTTAGTGGGCAGAGCCGAAGTTGAACTAGAGTAGGAGTTACCCCCAGCCAAGTGAAATTTGCTTCCTCGCGGAGCATCTTGAGAGCCGAAGGGCTCAGGTTTCAAGCAGGTTATAGCCGAAAAATGGTGGTAAGGTAGAGATACCCCATTAGTGCTTTAACATCCCCAATGCGTAGTTTTTTCGGAATTAGTCTGGCGACGGTTGTGCTCGCAGCATCTGCTGTGAGTCAGACGTTATTTGTAGACGACACAGTTGCTTCCGGCCTGAGCCTGACTCATACGCCGGTTGTCGGCCACCCGACTTGGGCCATGCTTCCTGGCGCCGCAGTTGGTGATTTTAATCGCGACGGTTGGCCTGATTTGTATGCCATCAGCGGTGGTACCACCCCCGACAAATTGTTTATCAACCAAGGTGGCGGAATTTTTGTTGATGAAGCAGCTCAATGGGGATTGACCGATCATCTTTACGCTGCCGGCGCCTGTGTCGGCGATTTCAACCGTGATGGTTGGTTGGATATTTATGTAGTCTCGGCGGGCGATACTGTGAACGGGGCCATACCCAATGGCAGTCGTCTTTACCAGAACAATGGCAATGGAACTTTCACCGATGTCGCTCAAGCTGCTGGTGTTGCCTTTGCTGCTGGTTGTGGTTGTTCCAAAACCGCATGCTGGGCTGACTATGACCACGATGGCTGGCTCGATTTGTTCGTGACTGCCAATGACTTGTCATCAAACCCCAACCGCCTCTACCACAATAATCAGGATGGGACTTTTACTGACGTAACGGTTCAGGCGCGATTGAATTTGGTGGGAACAGTGTGGGGTCTGACCTGTTCGTTTACCGATTTTGACGGTGATCGCTGGCCCGAGTTGTTCGTTGCCGGCGACTACGGCTCAAGTCAATATTACGTCAACGACCGCGACGGTGGATTTACTCCGTCCACCCACACCCTTCAGGACATTGATCAACCGTCGGCAATGGGTATTGCCACCGGCGATTTCGATGAAGACGGTGACATCGATTTCCATCTAAGTGATATTCACTGGCCGATGACAAATCTCAAAGGCAGCCGCCTGTTAATCAATGATGGCGACCATCATTTCAGTGAGCAGGGCGGTGCAGCCGGAGTGAATGCAACCGGCTGGGCTTGGGGTAATGCCGCAACTGATATTGACAACGATGGTCTGCTTGACATCATCGTGACCAATGGCTGGACGCAAATGCAATGGCAGAACTATCCGACCAAGGTTTTCTACAACACCGGCAACATGCTTTATGTCGAACTGTCGGCATGGTGTGGATTGGTGCATTACGGAAATGGTCGAGGCATGATTAAATGGGATCCCGACCAGGATGGAGATGAGGACATTTTGATTGTCGGCAACGGCGAGCCCCTGTCCTACTTCCGCAATGACCTTGGAAACGGAAACGCATGGCTTCGTGTTTCCTTTGATACCAGCACTAATGGCAGCCTTGCTCCGGATGGCTTCGGCACTTCAGTGCGTGCCACCGTCAACGGGCGGACATTGCTACGCCAGGTTGACTCCAGCATCAGCCACCTCTCTCAGCACGAGCTGGTTGCTCACTTCGGTTTTGGTCCGGGGGTTACCCAGGTTGACGAATTGCGGATTGAATGGGCCGATGGTTTTGACACCGTGCTGAAGAATGTTGCCGTTAACCAGGCCTTGACTGTGGTTGCGCCCGAGCCGCTCGACTGCTCGGCATTGGTTCGCGGACAACTTGCCACCCTGACTCTGAGTGGTGCTCAATCCGGCGAGAGGGTGTGGTTCCTGTCCAGCCTTGTCGGTCTTGGACTCAGCCCTCCGGTTGCTCAACTGGGTGGATTGCGAATAGATCTGCTTCCACCAGTAAACATAGCTGGTAATTCCATTGCCAATGCCGACGGCGTTGCCAGCTTAAGTGCCAACATCCCCGCCACTGTTCCGACGATTCCCGTTTATCTGCAATCGGTTATTCGCCGTGGTAGCACTGCCGAGCTATCAATCAAATCAAACCACCTGACCCGCATAATCCAGTGATAACATCCACTTGCGTTTCATGACTTGTGGTGCGATTTTCACAATCGCGCTTTCGCCGTTGCCCGCGCAGACCACTTATGTGGAGGATTCTGTGGCGGCCGGTTTGACCCATTCTCATACCCCCGGAGCAGGCCACAATTCAATCTCCATGGTTGGTGGTGGCACTGTGGGGGATTTCAACAACGATGGTCTGCCGGATATTTTTATATTCGGAGGGGGCGGCATTCAGGACAAGCTGTTCATAAATCAGGGTAATGGCACTTGGCAGGATGAAGCAACCCAATGGGGGCTTACCGATTTGACCTATGGAGTCGGTTCAGCGGTTGGGGATTTCGACCGCGATGGTTGGCAGGACTTGTTCGTGACTTCGTGGGGCGACCCGATTAACGGCCCACTTCACAACGACAATCGCCTTTATCGCAATAACGGTAACGGTACCTTCACCGATGTCGCCGCGATTGCGGGAGTGCAATCGGCAAGTAATTCTGCCGATTCCTATAGCGCCTGTTTCGGTGACTACGACCATGATGGCTGGCTGGATTTGTTTGTTTGTGCTTATGGTCCGACTTCAAATGCCAATCGCCTGTTTCGCAACAACCATGACGGAACATTTACCAATGTGACTCTGTCTGCCTTGCCGCCCATTACTCAAGTCCACGGACTTGGCTGCTGCTTTACTGACATGGATGATGATGGATGGCCTGAATTGTTGTTGATCGGAGATACCGGCACCAGCCGTTACCTGGTAAATAAACGTGATGGAAGTTTCAGGAACTCGACCAATACAGTGCAGGACTTTAGCAAGCCTAACGGGATGGGGGTGGCTACTGCAGATTTTGATGGTGATGGTGATATCGATTTCTACGTCAGTGATATTTACTGGCCGCTGACCGGTTTGGGTGGCAACCGTCTGTTCTTTAACGATGGCGACCACAACTTCCACGAGGGGGGACAAGCCGCCGGGGTCAATATTAGTGGCTGGGCCTGGGCGCCGTGCGCGACCGACATTGACAACGATGGACTCGTCGATCTGAGC
>NVRO01000241.1 GCA_002400895.1 Planctomycetota bacterium | reverse complement strand
CGGCATATGCCTGCGGCAAATTCTGAAGCGTCCCGCCCGATAACGGGTGAGGGGAACTCAGTCGAGGGTCGGCTTGTGCTCTTCCTCGTCGGGGACCAGCTCAATCAAACCACGCTCCATTTCGGTCAAGGCGATTTCAATCGGATTCTCAATCCCTTCCAGCTCGGCATCAAATAACGGAGCATCACCACGCACGATTTGCCGCAGACGCTTCTGCAACAAGCTAGTTTGCTCGAAGGAACCCTGGATGTATCGCTGAAGACGCTGTGGAAGAGTTAGGTTCATGTGGTCGGTACCGGAAGTCCGGCCAGGTATTTTAGGGTCTCCAGCCGAAGGGTCAAGAATACCGCTCGGCTTTAATGAATGGTGTCTCTACCCCCTCCTTACGAGGACCCTGCGCTCGCACCGCTGTTGTCGGGGATTTCCAAACCGCTCACCCCGCTCCAATGGGATGCGCAAGTCCGTCATTCTGAAGTTATGGAATAACACCAGCGGCTTCTCGGTTTATGCCAATAGAAAAACGTCCGGCTCAAGTTCGACGATTACGAGGCAAGCATGGCTGGAGTGCGGGTACCGCCCCGAAGAATCTGCATGGCGGCAGCGCCCCAGCGACACAGTATTACCCTGGGATTACCTTGATTTGGGCTCCACCAGAAGCTTTCTCGCCGACCAAGCTGAAATGCCAAGAATGGCGACTTTACCACTCACTGCCAGGCCGATTCCTGCAGCCATTGCGGTGTCGTGGTCGAACACTGCATCGACATCAAGATCGTGAGCGGAATGTTTGAGAAGTTCAAGAAGCGACCTAAAAACCGAGCAGAAGTGGGGCCTCGCGCCACTCATTAAAGCCGGCTTCACGACCGGAAATGGCAGGCTGCCCATTCATGCAAGCCTGGTAGAAAGGCAACCCGGCCTCCTCGGCAGCACGCGCATCGGCTGGATGGTCACCGATATACAGACCAGCTCCGTGGCGCATTCGCAACTCGAGCAAAATTGGTTCCTTGTCAAAGACCCCACATATGCTGTCGGCAACCAGACCCACTCGTGCTACATCCGCCTCGATTATTTCCTGCCCGGCACAACTCACTACTACCAGCAGACACCCGGCCTGGCGCCAGGCAGTGAGGGTACTGACGGCGTCAAGATAAGCAGTTTGGCCAAAGATAGGCACCACCGTCCCGTTCCAATCAACGGCGACAAAAGCCGGGAGGGCGGTAGGAGGCTTGGACATGCGCCGCACCTTACGCGTGAAGTTTGCTCAGGTTCCAGTATTCTTGTGGCAAATGTTGCTTGCCGCCGCTCTGCTCTACCTACAGGAGACCATCCCTGACCCACCACTTCCCACTGAGACGTTACAGAACACCAGTTCTGTCGTTCCACTCCCCGAAGATGTATCCCCCGTTCGTTTGCGCAACACCTTGCGCAACCTGTGCCGGGAACCGCGCTTGGCTGGCAGTAAGGAATCCAAACTTGCGATTGATTACGTCACTACCGTATTTCAAGAAGCTGGACTACGGGTCGAACGTCAGCGATACCTGTGTTATTTGCCCCGACAAATCGATGCCAGCTTATGGCTCCTCGACCAGGGTGAGCGTCAACAACTTGATTTGGAAGAGCGTGGATATCCCGAGGATCCTGATTCCATACGCAATCAGGTTGCGCCCATGCATGGTTTGACCCAGCCCGGTCATGTTCGTGGCCGCGTGGTTTTCGCCGGACGTGGACTGGTCAGTGATTTCGAGGAGCTACGCAAGTCGGGGGTCAATCCAGCCGGCACCATTGCCCTCATTCGCTATGGCGGTTTGTACCGTGGATTGAAAGTCAAGAATGCAGCCGACGCAGGCTGTGTCGGTGCCCTGCTCTACACCGACAGCGATGACGACGGTAAGGCCAAGGGTGAGGTGTTGCCGAATGGCCCCTGGCGACCACATGACGGCATCCAACGAGGCTCGGTCTTCAATGGCAATGGCGATGCCCTCACCCCAGGGGTAGCGGCATTGGCCGATGCCGAGCGCATTTCACTAAATGCTGCGACCGGCCTGGTCACCATTCCCAGCATCCCGATTTCCATGGTAAATGCCACTCTGCTGTTCGGAACTGATGGCCGCCCCGAACGGCCGGGCCAGCTTGCCAGCAGGATTGAAATGCAAGTGGAACAGGACCCCGCACCGGTCTGGATTGAGAACGTGATTGGCTGGATTGATGCCGAAGACCCCGATGCTGAGTGGGTGGTGGCAGGTGCGCATCGGGATGCTTGGGGATTCGGGGCGGTCGACAATGGAACCGGCACCGCCGTGCTACTCGAAACTGCCCGCGTGTTGGGTGCTGCCGCCGCCGCCGGTTGGCGCCCGCAGAGGTCCATCGCCCTGGCGACTTGGGACGGCGAAGAATGGGGATTGGTCGGTTCAAACGAATGGGTTGAACAGCACCGCGATGACTTGATGGCGCGCGCAGTGGCCTACTTGAATATGGACGTGGTTGCCAGCGGGCCCAACTTTGGCGCCTCCTGTACCCCCGGATTGGTCGCCGTTCTCAATCAAGCCTGCGCCGATGAGCAGATTGAAGCACCCGCGAATCTGGGTGTGCCAGGTGGCGGCTCCGACCATGTCCCGTTTCTGGAGATTGCCGGAGTTGAGGTCAGTTCCTTCGGCTTTCACGGTGGTTCGGGCGCATATCATTCTGCCTACGACACCCCCTATCTGATTGAGAAATACCTCGACCCTGAGTTTCAGCACCATGCTGCAGCTGGTCGCATGCTGGTACGCATGCTCACCAATCTGGCTAGTAAATCTACTCGCGTAGACGGTATCCGCGGGTGGGCAAATCGCGCCGGCCAGGAAGCGAGCAAACTGGAACTTCCAGCCGACCTTGCTCGCCGATTGGCAGCCGCCATCCAGGAATTGGAAGCCTTGGCGGCAACTACAACTGCCGACCACCCGCACCGCTTCCTGCGCCTGTTCATACCCGCGGCCAGATCCGAGCGGCTGATTTTGTGGCGCACTGCCGGTTACGGGGCTGCCTGGTTCCCGGAAATCAAGAACGCGCTTGCCGCTGGTAAAAACCCCGCAGCGGCCACCAGTTCGGTAATCCGCGCATTAAACCGCGGCGCCGCCCTGTTGCGAGGGTCGCAGTAAATACCGCCCGAAAAAAAACGCCCCCCGACCCGAAGGCCGCGAGGCGTGAACAGGGCG
>NVRO01000240.1 GCA_002400895.1 Planctomycetota bacterium | reverse complement strand
GTGGTGGGATGTTTTTGCCACGCCAGGACCCGTGGAGTGATTGGGCCTTTACCCGCACCATCGGTCTGCCCATTGATGACCGCGACACCACTCTCGAAGCCATTCGTTTGGCCTTCGATTTCCGCGGGGTTCTGGGAACCTTCGACCATGCGCAAACTGCTGGTACAAGTTTGGTTCCGGTATTTCGCACCGCTCGTGGTGCCGGGGCATGGTCCGGATACGTTGGCCGGCTTGACCGGGTTGCGGTAATGCAGCCGGGCTCTGATGGGGTCAGCAACCCGCAATGGTTCACGGTTGAATGGGGAGCTCCCTCGCGCCCCACTGATAATCGCATTCACCAGAATGCCAACTATGTGGCATTCCAGCAGACACCCGGTATTCCATTTCTGCACACCGACTTGAGCAGTATTAATCCTGCGGAAGATGGATTTGACCCGCGGATGATTGCGCGCTTGTGCAAGTTCCCCAGCGGCGAGCGTCCTTCCCACCTGCAAATCCTCAATCTTGGTGGCTCAAGTACCGCCGGAACCTTCCAGGGTTTCATCGATGAAGTGCAGATGATGACCGCAGGCGGCATGGGCCCCCCGCAGCTTATGACTGCGCGTGGAGCTTTCGTGCTTGAGGAGGATTTGTCCGCTACCGAAGTGGATAGTTTGGAATTGAATGATTACGCCCTGGTAGTTGCCACTCAGCGGTATTACGCGCAAAGTTCAGGCGCATACTTTTCCCTATTGCAAAGTTCCGGGTTGATTGACATTGACGGTGAGCGCATTGCTTATTCCGACTTCGACCCCGGCACCGGGCTTATGACTCTGGCACCAAATGGTCGTGGAGTACACGGAACTGAGCCGCGTGGGCACGCTGCCGGGGCCTCGGTGAACATTGTCGACGGGCGTCCGTCCACCGTGCTTTCTGCCGATCTCGAGGCGGAAGGAGAGTTCATTTCGACCGACAGCACCAGTGGGTTCGCCGCCCGGCCATTATTGCTGGTAGGGGATGAGTTGATGCACCCGACCCTGCCGATGTTTGGTGGCACCGGTTTTTCAATGCCGCGCCGTCGCCCGCGCCCGGATCAGGACGATGATGGCGGCGAAGCCTTGTTGCGGGGGCGTTTCGGCACTCTTCCGGCTGCTCATCAAATTGGATCTCTGGTCTACTCGATGCCGGTGCGTTGGGAAGACCGCTGGATACCGCAGTCCAATGACCCCGGCGGAGCCTGGTTTCAGATTGGCTTTCACGAGCCCGAGGCCTTCTGGCGCGGTCTTCGTTTTAATGCCGATCTACCCGACAGTTCTCATCACATCAGGGTGGCAGTTCGAGCGGGCCCAGCCGACTGGGAAGATGAGCCGGGGGTGAGCCCCGGTCTGCTTCAGCTCGAATCCGAGGATATGCGCAATGGGATGTTGCCGATTAATCTTGCCAGCGATCGTCTCGATTTGCGTTTCAGTTTTGATTGGGATACCGGCGCTTTCGATGCCGTCGACTTCCTTTCAACCGGATGGTTGCAAGCACCGCGTTTGCGTGACATCCTGATTGACTACATGGCCGAATCGCGAGTTGACCACCGCGAGGAGATTCGTGAATGAACCGAGTTCAAGGGAGCCTGCGCGGCATGACTCTGGTCGAAGTGGTCTTGGCACTTGGTCTGTTCGTAATGCTCGGGCTGTTCGTGTCCGGGGTAGTACGTTCGGTCCTTGGTATCTGGCAGACCTCCGAGCGCCAAGGGCGGGGTGACCTCGAATACTTGGCGGCGCTCGAACGATTGCAGTCCGACTTGGCCGCATTGCACACCGGACCTCGCGGGTGGTTGTCACTTGACAGTTGGGAACTGCGCTCCGGCAGAGAAAATGAAGAACCCTGGTTGGCTCCGCGGCTGCGTTTTCTCGCACGTGGTTCGGGGCTGCGCGCAGTTGACCCTGAGGGGCGCAGTGCGGTTGAGGTGATGTGGACCCTGGTGCCTGAAGACAACTCCGGCCAACGCATATCGCGACTGGTACGCATGACCCAACCGGCCAACTCCGCGGACAGTTTGGCCAGCGACCGCTACGCGGCGGCCATGGCCAAGACCGGTGCGGTGATGTCTATCCTCGATGGGATCGGCTGGTTTGAGTTGAATGCAATCGAACGCGATGGTCGCCTCCATGATTTTGCCGACGTGGCTCCGGAGACCCCGGTGGATTTTCCGCGTAGCATCAGTTTCTCCATCGACCGGATTGAGGGCTTGGCCCGTACCAAACCACCGCAACTGGACGCCGACCTCAGCTCCGGCCCCGGTCGTTGCCAACTGCGTGGCCCGCAACCCTTGGGAGTTGTCGATACGGTGTTGATTGAAGGCGAATGGGTCGAGCTCAAGGGCAGCTTTCCGCGCATGACAATCACCCAGCGTGGGGTGCGCGGCACTGCGCCAATTTCACATTCTCGAGACTCGGGGGTGCTGTTCTTTCGTCGCTTCGGAACCAAGATAAACCTGCCAAGCCAAGGCAAGAGGCTGCAACCATGACCAGCAAGCATGGTGGTATGACCTTGATAGAGGTGCTTCTTGCCATGGGAATCTTCCTGGTGGGGATTACCGCTCTGCTCGGCCTCTTTCACTATGGTGGTGGGCTTGCGCAGAAAGCTCGTTCACATGCGGCGATTGCCCCGCTCCTTTCCAGTTTGGTCGAGGAGGTCCGGCTCCAGGCATTTGCGCTGAATAGCAACGGAACAATAGGGGTAATGCGGGAATTTAACCATCGTCCGGTCAGTGGTGCGCCAGGCTACCATTACCAGGTGGAGGCCAAACCTACGAATGATCCCGTGCTCTACCAGGCCACCATGCTGGTTTATCGCGATAGTCCTGAACGCCCGGCGGTTACGCTGCGCTTCCTGTTGCCTAAACAGGTATCAGTAGCTCGCCGGCTCGACCACCAATAGAAATGCTCAGCGCCCTTCTACTTCTTCCCTTCATTGCCCAACAGTCGCACACGGCTGTCGACCAGTTGTTGCGGTTGCGCGACGGCCGGGTACTGGTCTGTGAAATCATCTCCCATGATTTTGATGGTCTGGTGGTTACCGCATTACGTGATGGCGGCACCTACGGTCTCGATTGGAATGATTTGTTCCCCGGCGAATCTGCACGGCTACGTGCCGACCTCGGCTACCGGGTCGAGAACTACAAGCTATGGGTCTTCGTCCTGTCGGCGATCATCGCCGG
>NVRO01000239.1 GCA_002400895.1 Planctomycetota bacterium | reverse complement strand
ATCGAGTTGGCTAAGCAATTAGTCCAGCATGCCGATGTTCTTCAGGCACAACTGGACATCAACCGGCAGAGCAGTGTGGAACTGCAGTCGGCAATTGAGTATGCCCTGGCCAATTTACCTCAGCTCGGTGCCCAGGTATTTGACCTCAGTGGTGAAGTTGTTGCCAGCAATGGGGTCAGTAACCTGCTAAGCGAACTGTCTCTAAAATATCCACACCCGCTTCCTGCCGGCGGAGTTGTCGGTGAGATTGGTGGCTTGAGCGTGGTCGAAGTCAATCGTCAGTTACTCGGGGAGCTTGGCCAAAGCGGCACTCTTCGCTTGCGTATCGCCATCCCGACAATCACCTGGTCTGCAGGTGTGAACAAGCTCGCGATGATTGCGGCAGCCATTTCATTTCTGTTGGCCTGGTTGGTGCTCGGGCGGGCATTCCGTGCACTTGGGGATATCCACTTCTCCCTGGCGCGTGCTGCAAAATCAGATTTGTGCCATCGAGTACCGATTGGTGGTTGTGGGGAAATACGCGGGATTGCCAACGAGTTGAACGACACCCTCGACGGTCTCGATGATGGAACCGTTAAAATCCAGAAGGTATATGTCGATACTGTGCTGGCGCTTTCACGTACGGTTGAGGCCAAGGATCGCTACACCAGCGGGCACAGTCAGCGGGTTGCCAAGTATTGTGTAGAAATGGGTGAATGGCTGGGTTTTGATTACGAACGGCTAGAGATTCTGCGACTGGGAGCATTACTCCATGACATTGGAAAAGTCGCAGTCCCGGACTCGGTGCTGTGCAAGCCCGGCCCTCTCGATGATGATGAATTTGAGGAGATGCGCCGCCACCCAATGGCTGGAGATCGCATTCTCGGTGCAATCCCCGGTCTACGTGACATCGCTGATATTGCCCGCTCCCATCATGAGCGTTGGGATGGTAAAGGCTACCCACTTGGAGTTGCCGGCGAGTCGATTCCGCTGGAAGGGCGAATTTGTGCAATTGCAGATGCTTACGATGCTATGGTTACCAAGCGTTCCTATAAACCTGCCATGCCGCTAGAAAAAGCACTTGGGATCATCCAAAAGGATGCAGGTAGTCATTTTGACCCGGAGTTGGCCAAGTTATTCGTGTCGATGAAGCGCAACGGAAAAGGGTACAAATCATTGACCGCAGCAACCGAAATGGGGGATAATCGATGCCCCGATGTTCACCACCCACCGCCGCAAGTTTCTTGATAGCATGGATGATGGCGATATAGCCATTTTCCCCGGTGCCTCTCCAGCCATACGCAATCACGACGTAGAATATCCATTCCGCCAGCAAGCCGACTATTGGTACCTGAGCGGTCATGACGAGCCCGATGGAGTTTTGCTGCTGGCCAAGGGAATCGAAGGCTTCAGCGAGGACGGCATCTTTGTATTGCCCAAGGACCCTGCCCAGGAAACCTGGACCGGGATTCGTTTGGGACCTGAGGGCGCCAAGCAGGAACTAGGTTTTAGTTCGGCTTGGAATCTGGATGAGTTGGAGACAGTGCTGACCGAGGCCCTGCAACAAGCGCGGCGGGTCTGGTACCGATTGGGAGAGAATCAAACGATCGACAGCTTTCTGGTGAAACAACTGTCATCCATGCGCATGAAAACTCGTCTGGGAATCCATCCCCCGGAAGCTTTACTTGAGCCTACCCATGTCTTGCACGAGATGCGTTTGCACAAGAGCGAAGCTGAAGTTGAAGTCATGCGCAAGGCCGCCGCCTTGTCGGTTGAAGGCCACATCATGGCAATGGCGCAAACTTCTCCGGGCATGGGTGAATGGGAATTGCAGGCCTTGTGTGATTACACCTTCCGGCGTGGTGGAGGCTCTGGTTGGGCCTATCCGGCGATTGTTGCCGGTGGAGCCAACGCTTGCATCCTGCATTACAACACCAATCAGGAACTCCTCAAGGATGGCGATTTGTTACTCCTTGATGCGGGCGCTGAATACGGATGTTACGCCGGAGATATAACTCGAACCTTTCCGGTAAATGGCAAGTACACTCCTGCTCAACGTGATGTTTATGAGGTCGTGTTTGCCGCCCAGGCTGCGGCAATCGAGAAGTGCCGCCCCGGGACAATATTCGGGGATATTCATGCCACCGCTGTCGCAGTCCTGAGCGAAGGACTGCGCACTCTTGGAGTACTCAAACAGTCGGTAGATGAAATTGTCGCAGAGGAACTCTACCGACCTTGGTATATGCACCAAACTTCTCATTGGATCGGTTTGGATGTGCACGATGCTGGTCGTTATCGCAATGGTGATAACTGGCGTCCCCTGGCTGCCGGGATGGCGCTGACCGTTGAACCCGGTCTCTACTTTGCCAGCGATGATGAGCGGGTGCCGGCTCCGTTGCGGGGAATGGGGATTCGCATCGAAGACGACATTCTGATTACTCCCGGTGGTCATGAGAATCTGACGCTGGCAGCACCGAAGACAATCGAAGATGTGGAAGCAGCCTGTAGTGCCGAGCGGGCCATGCCTGCAACCATTGATGCGGAGCTGATGGTTAAATGACCGACGCGCTGGTTCTGGAAAATGTAAGCAAGCGGTACGGCGATTTCAATGCAGTCAGCAACTTGTCCCTGAGAGTCCCAACCGGGTCGGTATATGGCTTTTTGGGCCCTAACGGGGCAGGTAAAACTACTACTATCCGCATGATTCTGGAAATCCTCAAGCCCAGTTCCGGTCGGATTTGCGTGTTGGGTGCAGAATCTGCATTGGATGTGCGTGACCGCCTCGGCTATTTGCCGGAGGAGAAAGGCCTTTATAAAAAGATGAAGGCATGGGCGATTATTGCCTACTTCGCCTCGCTCAAGGGGGTTGGTCGCAAGGAAGCAAAGCACCGAGCTTACGAATTGCTTGAGCGCTACGGCTTGGGCGACTTCGCGGAATCAAAAACCGAGGCTCTATCCAAGGGCATGCAGCAAAAGATACAGTTCATCATTACCGTACTGCACGAACCTGAGCTATTGATATTTGATGAGCCCTTCTCTGGATTCGACCCCATTAATACGGAGCTCATTAAAAACGAAATCCTGGCACTCAAGGAAAATGGCGCCACCATCATCTTCTCAACCCATAATATGGAATCTGTTGAAGAGCTCTGTGACCACATCGCCCTGATTGATAATTCTAAAAAAATTCTGGACGGAAAGCTAAAAGATATTCGGTCTTCACACAAATCCAACACCTAC
>NVRO01000238.1 GCA_002400895.1 Planctomycetota bacterium | reverse complement strand
GAGATCCGCGAGCGAGACGGTGGGGGCGCTCTGGCGGGCTTCGGCTCGGCGAAGTGCAGCAACGAGGAGGCCTACCTCTTCCAGAAGCTCGTGCGTGTAGCCTTCGGCACGAATAACGTCGATCACTGCACCCGGTTGTGTCACGCGTCTTCCGTCGCGGCACTGCTACAGACGATCGGCTCGGGCGCGGTGACGACGACGTTCGGCGACATCGAAAATTCCGACTTCGCAATCGTCGCCGGCAGCAACACCACCGCCAATCACCCGGTCACCGCCACGTTCTTGCAGTAGCCGTCGCGCGGTTCGCACGTACCAATCGTTGGGGTGGAGTTGCAACTCCACCAGCTCCAAGTTGCTGAGCGCATCGAGGTGAACGGCTCGGGGCGGCGGGTCGCCCCAGGAAACCTTGAACAGGCGTCCGTTGGTGCGATCCCATATTTCGGTGTCGCTGCGATGGCAGGCTTGGCGGTCATACCAGTCGATGAAGAACACCCCACCGTCCGGACCATACTTCATGTTCACGCCGCGGTACCACTGGTCGTTGGCCAACAAGAAATCAGGCGCATGGCTGCCGGAGTATCCGGAACCCTTGGGAGTTGGTAGATCGCGGTTGATGCGATTACCGAGCACGTTATTCATGAAAATGGAATTGCGGTATTCCGGTGGAAAGTTGTCGCCGAGATAAATCATGGCGCCGCAGTGTGCATGCCCACCACCGGCGGCTTCAGTCGCATCAGCGGCGACCGGGGCGTTGCGACCCCACCAGGCGTGATCCGCTACCTCGCCGACGTAATGACGGTGGTCGGCAATGGTCTTGATGTCATCGAAAACGAATGGATTGAAATGCGGGCCGCTTTGGCGTTGAAAACGAGCGCCCTGAACAAGGTGAAAAAGGTGGGGGATGACGCAGGCAGTGATGAAGGCCTGACCGTGGTCGTCAAAGTCGACACCCCAGGGATTACTTGTTCCCCAGGCAAAGACTTCAAATTTGTGTTGCTGCGGATGGAAGCGCCAGACTCCTGCATTTATCGGGACGCGTTCGGCATCCGCAGTCCCGGGTTTGCCGACCCGCGAGTGAGTAAAAATTCCGTGGCAACCATAAAGCCAACCATCAGGTCCCCAGGTGAACGAGTTCATGGTCTCATGAGTGTCTTCGTAACCCCACCCATCGAGCAGGATTTCCGGGGGGCCGTCCGCCACCAGGTCGCCGTCGCGGTCGGGAATGAACATCAGATATGGTGCGGCACCCACCCATACTCCGCCGAATCCGACTTCAAGGCCGCTCACCAGGTTAAGTCCCTGGGCAAAAAGATGGCGGGTTTCGAACTCCCCGTCAGAGTCGAGATCCTCGAATACGATGATTTGGTCGAGCCCTTCACCTTCGGGCCGGCGTTGGGGATAGGAGTAGGCTTCCACCACCCACAGTCGGCCGCGTTGGTCGGTAGTGAAGGCGATGGGCTGGTGCAGGTCGGGTTCGGCGGCAATCACCTTGACTGTGAATCCTGCCGGAACCGACATCGCCCTTATCGCGGCTTCAGGTTCCAGGCCGGTTTGTTGGAGCACCTTGTAGGGGATTATTTTTGGCAGCTTTCGCTCCTGCACGATTTTCGGTTTGGAGTCGTGGAACAGGAAGTCGTCGTAGTTGAGATGACCCCAACCACCATCGCTCTCATCAATCAGGCGGACGCGAATCTCCTGCCCGATGAATCCACCAAGGTTCACAGCCACTCGCTGCATGGTCTCGTGGTTGGGGCCCGGGGTCATGAAAATTACCGCGTCATCTACCTCACGCACCAACTCGACTCTGGTCTGGTGGCTTCTGCCGCCCCCGACCAGCATGCTGGCCCAAGGGTGAGTCACCTTGAAGGGTCGGCTGGTCAGGGTCCCGGTGCGCCCATCGCCGTGTAACTCATATCCACCAACCCAATAGTTGCCTTGATGATGACTTACCACGGTACCGAGTCGCGCCTCTACCGAATCACCGAGGATGGGTTGACCTGAAAAGGCATCTCCTGTCGCCACCCAGTGTTCAAGGTCACCACTTTCAAAGCCGAGGTTTATCGGCTTTCCGTCCTCGCAAAGTGGAGTAATTCCATCTGCAAAGTGCGGCTGTTGACCGGGAGCTCGACGTTGCGGTTGGGCAGCATTCCATTCAGCCACATTTGCCTGGCGGGTGTGGTGGAGAAGCAGGTAGGTGCCTTTTTTGTTTGAAATCACAATGTCGGTCAGCCCGTCGGCGTTTACATCACCGGCGACTACCTGTACTCCGACACCGGAATTGTCATCCGCCAGGTGAGGAACAAACTCGGCTTTTCCTCCGGGGGAGCGTTGCAGCCGGAACCAATACACCACCGCAGCGGCGGTTGAATCCGGATCGCCGTCGGGTCCATGAGCCCAATATCGCTTTCCGGTCACGATATCCTCGAGGCCG
The DNA here is from genome assembly GCA_002400895.1 of Planctomycetota bacterium. The sequence goes on along the minus strand of NVRO01000238.1, from coordinate 796 downwards.
TCACCATCAATATCTGCCAAACATATTGCGTGCATCTGGGAAAAGTTCACGCCATATGGACTGTCTTCCGGGCGCGAATCGATGATGCGATGTTCGCGGAAGGTAATTCCCGTCTCGTCCCTGACCTGCTCGAACCACGACAGGCCCCAGCCGTGGGCGTCGAGGCTGGTGACTACGTCAGTGTCTCCGTCCCCGTCCACATCAAGGGTCAACATTTGCGCTCCGCCACGTCGGCGGGAGAACGAAAAAGGGTGAAACTCCCAAGCCGGGTCTCCGTCAAGGACTTTCGGTTGCTGCCACCAACCGGTTTTTAACAGCAGATCCTTGCGTCCATCACCATCGATGTCGCCGACTCCCAGCCCGTGAGTAAAACTGTTTCCAACATCATCAGCCGAAGCCTGGTGGAAGACCCAAGGTGCGGTCGGGTCTGAAGGGTCCGGTCCCGCCCATCCAAGTTTGCCATTCTGCTGGCAAACAATCTCCGGTTCGCCATCTCCGGTGAGGTCGGTAAAGGTGGGCGATTCGTTGTCGACGTTATCGAGGACCCGATGACGAGTCCAATTGCCAACTGCCTTGCCGGGATTTTGAAACCACGAGGCGTCCTTGCCGGGAAACCCGATAATCAAGATATCGTTGTTTCCGTCAAGGTTGAAGTCGTGAACAAAAGCGAAGAAGTTGTCGGAATAGCCAGCAGGGTCAAAAGTTTTGGGAGGATAAAATGCCTGTCGTTGCCCGAAGTCCGGTCCTTGATACCACCAAGGGCCAGCAATCAGGTCTGCATGTCCGTCACCGTTCA
>NVRO01000237.1 GCA_002400895.1 Planctomycetota bacterium | reverse complement strand
CCAATCCTGGCTTTGGTCGGCGGTCTGTTGGCTCTGGCTGCGCCCAAGTTGGGCGCCAAAAAGGATGCCAAGTTGTCGCTCCCTGCACCGCGCCAACTGGATCCTCAATTCACTCAAAGTCTCGCCGTCTACCTGGCCGCATTGGTCGGGATCATGATGACTTGGGGCAGTGGTGGAGAACGGGGTGTCGACTCCATTTTTGGTGTCCTCACCCTGCTATGCGTAGTGATGGCGGCCTGGGCTTCCTGGGTCGGAGCGTGGAAGATGTGGACCATGCCGGTGGTTACCGGCAAGCTTGGCATGTTGTTGTTTCTGGCTCCGGTCGAAGTCTTATTGCTCGGTCTTTTCGGAGTAATCCGCTTCGCTGCTGGCGGAAAGGATGGGATTATTGGCACCGTCCATGAAGCCTGGCCCGCCGACCCCGATGTTCCTGAGACCTTCCTGATCCATGGCGCCGGTGCCTTGCTCACTTTTCTTGCCGGGGCGATGTCACTGGTGGTGTTGATTCGTAGTGCCAAGGCTGCAATGGCCATGGCCAAAGACAAGAAGGCTGCTGGCATTGCGGAGCGCAAGGCGGCCCGGGCTGCCCGCGCTAAATGAGCACTGGCCTGCTGTTTTAAGCTGTCACAGTGAGTGACCAACGCGCCAAACGCCCCCTGACTTTTGCTGAAGTCCGGGGGCGTTTTCTGCATTCGGCGGAGACTCGTCTGCGACCGGGATGGGGCGATGAGGCCGTTCGTTTCGCGCAGGAGCTGTGGCGCCTGGCAACCGGTTGCGAACGGAGCAGTTTGTTGGCCGGTAACTGTCCAGAGGCCGAACCGGAGCAAGTCGAGGCATTTGAACAACTGGTCGAGCGTGCCGCCAAGGGTGAAAGTCTGGCCTACCTGGAGGGAAGTGCAGGGTTTTTCGGGCTTGAGTTCACCGTCAGTCCGGCAGTACTAGTTCCGCGAGCAGACAGTGAGTGTCTGGTGGAGTGGGCACTGGAGTTGATTTCTGCCGAGGACCGGGCCGTGGTGCTGGATTTGGGAACGGGGTCAGGGTGTTTGTTGCTGTCGATTCTTCACCACCGTTCCCTGGCCACCGGTGTCGGGGTTGATGTTTGTGCGCAGGCCTTGAAGTTGGCGGAGACCAACTGCCAGCAGTTGGGGCTTGAATCTCGCTGCCGACTGCTTCATTCGGATTGGTATTTGGATCTTGGCGATACCCGTTTCGATTTGATTATCAGCAACCCTCCTTATGTCCAGCCCAACGAGGAAACCGGTTTCGGGGTGGTCGAGCATGAACCGCACCTCGCCCTTTTTACCGAGCTTGGAGACCCGCTGGAGCCTTATCGCCGCATTCTCAGTGGAGCAGCCGACCATCTTTTTCCTGGCGGCGGATTGTTACTGGAAGTTGGTGCGGGACGTGCCGGACAAGTCGCAGATTTGGGCGCTGCTTCCGGCTTTGAAATGGAGCCGGCAAGGCGGGACCTTGGCGGGATTGAGCGCGTGCTCTACGCGTGCTTGCCAGCGTCCAGCTGACGGCAGACGAAAGCATTGACCACCTTGGCCATCTCCGGATTTAGGTCCTGGAAAAAGACTGAAACCTCGTAATGCCCGAGTGCAGAGGACAAGCGTTCGCAACGGACCACCACGCCTTCTCCATCGGCCCTTAGCTGTTCACCGTTCTCGTCCGGAAATTCCAGAGTAAACCCGACTCTTGCCATTACCGGCAGTGGTTGTTCGGAGTAGAAGGCGGCGCCGGATTCGGAGAGGTCACGCACCCGCAAGGAAGCTGTTCCTTCACGGAGGATGAGTGGCAGGCCGTCACCCTGTACGCGGGGATGTAGGCGGCGTTCTTTGGCAGGTTCGGTCACGGTGTTCATTATGACAGGAGTAGGCTTGGGGAGTAGACCTGTTTAGCCTAGAATGACATTTGTTGGTCCCCCTTCCAAGCGTTTGCTGGTTTTCCCCAGTATTGAGCGCATCCCAGAGAGAATCACATGGCATCATTCAACAAAGTAATCATCATGGGCAACCTGACCCGTGACCCCGAAATACGGCAAGGCCAGAATGGCAATTATATTACCAAGGCCGGAATCGCCGTAAACGAGAGCAAGCCAGATGGCCAGGGTGGCTATCGCGACGAGGCCCACTTTTTTGACGTCACCTTCTTCGGGCGCCAGGCGGAGAGTTTTGCCAAGTGGTTCAAGAAAGGTCGTCCGGTGCTGATTGAGGGTCGTCTCAATTACGGGACTTGGGAGGATCGCGAGACCGGACAGAAGCGTTCGAAGGTCGACATCGTCGGACTTCGTTGGCATTTTGTCGGCGGTCGTGACGAGCAAGCTGGTGGCGGCAACAACCAGCAGTCAAATTCCCAAAGTGCGCCAGCGGCCGGTGGTAGCGGCTTCCCCGAGAAGGATGACTTCGTTCCCGACGACGTTCCCTTTTAAGCTCGAGCGGATGGACCGGTGGGGATAAAAGTACTGTTGTTCGCAGGCTTGCGTGATGCCGCAGGTGGGGACAGTATTGAACTGCAAACCGCAGTTGCGACAGTGGCGGAATTGCGAACTGCTTTGCGGGTCGAATTTCCCGAGTTGGCAACTCAGGTGTTCAAGGTGGCTGTCGACCACTGCTACGCCGCCGACGGTCAGGCTTTGGCCACCGGCTGCGAAATCGCCCTGATACCGCCGGTTAGCGGGGGATGAGTGAGCTCCTGCACTTTCGTATGACCACCGGCCCGGTCAGTGATGATTGGGTCAAGGATCAGGTTGAGGGTTCCGATTCCGGTTGTTCGATTGTCTTTTTGGGCACGGTGCGGGAGAGTTCGCGTGGCCAACAGGTGCTGCGCCTGGAGTATCAGGCTTACCCGGAAATGGTTCGATCAGAGCTCGAACTGATTGCCACCGAAGTCGCTGCGCACCACCAGGTGTTGCGTTTCGCCATCGAACATGCAATCGGAGTGGTGCCGGTTGGCGAGTGTTCGGTCGCTTTGGCGGTAGCATCTGCGCACCGCGCAGCGGGGATAGCAGCGGTAGGAGAGTTCATGGATGCGCTTAAGGCCAGAGTTCCGATTTGGAAATTGGAGGTCTACTCTGATGGTAAGATTTGGCAGGGTCAAGGCTCCTGAAGCCTGCCACAGCCCGACATAATGCTGGAAATTCACGAAGTAATTGTCACTCCGTACCTGCAGAATGCCACGATTCTGGTTTGTTCCAAAACTGGCAGGGCGGCTGCTTGTGATGTCGGCGATGCCGGTCCGGTC
>NVRO01000236.1 GCA_002400895.1 Planctomycetota bacterium | reverse complement strand
CATCATCTCCTCATCGGATGGAACTTCCTGGGATAATAGGACTTCTGCTTCTGGGACAACAGAAGAATTCAATGAAGTTATCTACGAAAACAGTACCTTCGTGGCATTTGGTAATAGTGGAACCATCCGCACCTCATCGGATGGAACAACTTGGGATAACAGGACTTCAGGTACCTCAAATAATCTCCCAGGTGGCACCATCGATGCCGACAAAGACAACCCGCTTGCGTACCTGCTCGGCTGTCGCCTTGCCGGAAAGTTGGGATTCCGTTTGGGAATCGACATCACCATTTCGGTCTGCATCAACCATTCTTCAATCTCCGTCGCAGGCGCTCGCTGATGCCGGGGTCGACCAGGCCGAAAACAAAGGTGAGGAAAATGTAGGCCACTGCTCCCAACCCGAGACCGACAAAAGGACGTGCTGGCAGGAAGTGGTAGCAACTCAAGCCAATCACTCCGGCAAGCCCCAAGTACGGCAACATTTCACGCAGGTGACGCATATCACCGAGCAACTTACCGGCGTAGCGCGCCTTAAGCAAGAACTCCACGACAGCAGCTCCCACCGAAGCCCACGCTGCACCGACAATGCCGTAGCGAGGAATCAGAAAAATATTGAGCCCGATGCTGGTCGCAGCAAAAATACCTCCAAAGATTGGTAGCTTGCGGTCCATTTCCTTATTTGCGACCAACAGCATCCCGACCGGTCCGCCAATACAGTCGAGGAGCGCGGCACCTGCCAATATTTTCAATACCACTGCGGTGTTGCCATCGATGCCGGCAATCCCGTAGCGGTAATCGCTGCCGAACCACCCGGAAAGTTGTTCGGCCCAGATAAACACCGCCGCCGCCAGCGGTGCAACCCACCATGATTGGTAGCGCACCACGCGGCGAAATTCCCGACCAGTGGAGCTGGAATCCGCGCTGCTGGAAAGCCGGGCGATGCGCGGGTAGATGGCGGTATTCAAGGCCATCGTAAAAGTATGAAACACGAACACTACCCGCATCGCCTGACCATAGAAACCCCGTGCGATATCTGAAGTCTCCGCCAAACTCATACCAGCCGCTGGGACTATTAAAATACCGATCAAAATGGCATCGAAGCGATTGCGCAGCATGCGCATGAGCCGGAACAAGGCAACTCCCATGGATTCACGTACCAAGGACCAAGCTTCGGAATTGGAAGTCGGCGGTAACGATCCGCTGGGCAAGGTTCGGCGTGCCAGTTTGCTCAGCACCAGCGCCCGCATGATTGAACCGATCAGAAAGCAAATGAATACACCCATAACTCCCTGGTGTGCGGGCAGCAGCAACAGGCAAATAGTTCCGCCGCCTGCACGTATGACGCCACTGAATACGTCAAGGATTGCCGGCAAGGCCATTTCTTCACGTGATTGGAAGATTGCTTCACCAAGGCCGCCAAAGGCATCGAACAAAATAATCGTGACCACCAGACAGCCGAGGACCACTCGCTCCTGATCTATTCCACCCTGAATGGACATTTCCACCAACAAGTAAGTCATTACCGCAGCACCAGAAAGAAGCGCTCCGAGGAGCAGTGCGCGGCGAGCGGCGGCGAAAACCTGTGAGGTCTGGTCGGGCGCACGGGCAATCTTGCGAATCAAAATGGTCGGTACCCCGAAGGTTGCGGCCATACTGCCGAAGAACAGCAAGGTGCTCATGAGGGTGTAAAGACCGTTCAGTTGGATTGACACCATGCGCGGCAGCACCAAGCCAAAAGCCGCAAAAACCCCAACTGACAGCATTTTGGATACTGTCAGCATGGCGGTGTTTCGGGCGAGTGAGGCCAAGGTCGCGACTTACTTGAATAAAGGCACTAAAGTACCCCGCAATCGCCGGAAAAGGTCGGCGGTGGCACGAGTGTCGCGAAGACAATATTCGGCGATTTCGTTGTAGCGACCAGAACGCGCCTTTTGCGCCACCATTGCACCGTCCATTTTCCCTTTTGGTGATTCCACCCCGAAGCGACGACACCAATAATCGAGCGAATAATTTTCACGGGCAGCACCGAAGTAACCGAGAACTTCCATCAAATCGCAGTGCTCTCGGATACTAAAACGGTAACCGGCAAGATTACGGCTGGGAACCACATCGAGCATCGCCGAACGAGTCATCAATACCGGGCCATCGTAGGAACGACCATTGTAAGTAACGACGGTGCCCCAGTCCTCGGCCAAACGCCAGAACTCTTCCAGCAACTCCCGCTCATTTCCACGCCATATCTTGGTCCCCGGGACATCGTCAAAATCCTCCCATTTATTGCCACTACCATGGACCAGCACCGCGCCGGAATCGGTGTCCAAGTTCCACATCGCAATTGCAACCACCCGACCCAGACCGCGCACCAGCGCCAAGCGGTGCTGAACAGATTCCACCCCTTCCTTGTCGGGGTAGCGGGACAGCAGGTAATGGCGGGTGGCCTCATCTACCTCTTCCCATTCAAGACCGGCCACTTCGATGTCGAAGGCAACGACCGGGCTACGCAGATTGCTCGGCGGATCACTCATATAACAACTTTACCCTCGCGGGGAAGAGTCCCCGAGCTGGTCTCCCTGGTGCACAGTAAGCACCGGGCAATTCGCTGTCCGTACCACCTTTTCGGCAGTCGAACCTATCAGAATGTGTGCCAAGCCGCTGCGACCATGAGTTGCAATCACAATCACCCCGCATGAGAACTCTTCGCTGGCCGCAACAATCGCTTGCCACGGTCGGCGACCACCCTCAACCAGATGGGTTTCGCACCGGGCCCCCATTGCCACGATCTTCTTTCCAGTCACCTCGAGTGCTTTCTCTGCGCCACGCTTGAATTCTTCACGATACTTGCCAAGATCAAGTGCCTCGGCCTGAATATAACCGGAAAGTGCCGGAGCCGCGGCGACCAGATCGTCCTCGAGTACGTGAATCAGCACCACCGTGCCGTCAGCATTAGCCGCCAACTCGGCCGCCCACGGAAAGGAAGCACGAGAATGGTCGGAAAAATCAGTAGCTAATAGAATGCGCTTAAACATTTTCAATCCTCGTCGTCCATGTAACCGATGTCTTTGATGTTAGTGAGAAACTCTTCATTGAGGCCGGGTCGCGGAACTCGCGGAGTGGTTGCCGCACGGAATCCATCGGCATAGCTGGCGGTTTGCTGCTCCGGGTGCGAACGCAACCAGGCTTCATCCATCAGCCTGCGAGCCGACTTGCCAGGCATGTCTGCGGCCAGTGGGAGCTTGAGCCAATC
>NVRO01000235.1 GCA_002400895.1 Planctomycetota bacterium | reverse complement strand
GGGCGGTTTTTTTTGCCCCCACCTCATTGGTGGGGGGCAGAAATCGCTGACCAAGACACCTACATCATGGCTTTGGAATACCCCGAAGATCGACTTCAGAAACTGGCTGCTCTGCGAGAGGCCGGGGTCGATCCTTATCCTGCGACTCCCCCCAGCAACCGTGAGTACGCAGCGCAGATCCTCAACTCATTCGAGCAGCGCGAAGGCCAAAACACTACCGTCTGCGGCCGGGTGATGGCCCGGCGTGGTTACGGCAAACTGGCATTCATTGATTTGGATGACTGCAGCGGGCGTATCCAGGCAGTGATGGAAAAGTCCCTGGTCGAGCCCGCGGACTTTGCCCTGCTCAAGCACTTGAATCTGGGTGACTTCATCGAGGTCAGCGGCGAACTGAAACGCACCAACAAGGGACAGCCCTCGGTATACGGGACCAAGCTGCGCATTTTAAGCAAGGCGATGACCGAACCGCCGGCCAAATGGCACGGGCTGAACGACGTCGAACTTCGGGCGCGGATGCGTTACGTCGATTTGTTCGCCAACGAAGGCGTGCGCGAAACTTTCCTCAAGCGATCCGCGATTCTTTCATCGATGCGCCAGACCCTGGTCGGGCACAACTTTATTGAAGTTGAAACTCCGGTATTGCATCCGATTTATGGTGGCGCCAACGCCCGCCCCTTCACTACTCACCACAATGCTCTGGACATGAATCTGTACTTGCGGATTGCTCCCGAGCTTTACCTCAAGCGGTTGTTGGTAGGCGGAATCGAGCGTGTATTCGAACTCGCACGGGTATTCCGCAATGAGGGATTGAGCAATCGTCACAATCCCGAATTCACCATGCTCGAATTTTATCAGGCATATAGTGACTACCACGGGATGCTCGCCCTCACCGAGGAAATAGTTGTCAACGCCGCCCGCGCGGCAGGGCTTGAAGGTGAAGATGGCAGCATCACCACTACTTTCCGTAAGGAAGTGTTCAACCTGACTCCCCCATTTGCACGGGTGCGCTACGCCGAGGCCTTCACCGAACATGTTGGAATCGACCCCTGCGATGGTGGTGCGGTCGAGCAGCGTCTGCTCAAGGAAGAAATCAAAGTGACTGGGGAAGGTGATTACTTCTGGTGGAAGGCGGTAAACAACTTGTTCGAGCGGTTCGTCGAACCACACTTGCGTGGCCCCATTTTCGTAACCGATTACCCTGCGGCAATCTGCCCGCTGGCAAAGCCGTCGGTGAGTGACCCGGTCTGGGCCGAACGATTCGAGTTCTTTCTCGGTGGCATGGAGTTGGCCAACGCCTTCTCCGAACTGAATGACCCGCAATTACAAATGGAGAACTTTGAACGCCAGGCCATTGACTCCGACCCGGAGGCTCCCAACGCCGTCGACCATGATTACGTGCGGGCATTGGGTTACGGCATGCCACCGGCTGGTGGCTGCGGTATAGGTGTAGACCGTTTGATAATGGTGCTGCTCGGATGCGACACCATTCGCGACGTGCTTCTTTTCCCCCACATGCGCCCCGAAACAGAGGAGTGATTCGCCTCGCCAGCGCCTACTTGTTCAAGCGACCAGTCCAGGTCCTTGCAATCCTCGGTGTGGCCGTTGGTCTGTGTTCGCTGTTGTTGGTCAATGCAGTAATGAACGGCCTGATTGAAGGTGACCGTGCAGCTGCGCGTGGTCCCCTCGCCGACTTGATGCTGATTCCGGCATCCGGCCAATCGACTGCACAGTGGAGTGACTACCAGAATGCGCTCGCCCCGCTGATGACCGACCAGGGGGTGGATGCGCCAGCGATTTTGCGTGCTGTGGCACCTCACCTGATAACTTATGCAGTACTCGGTCTGCGCGGCGGAGAACGACTGCTTTCCCATACCCTGGCATCCGACATTAACGGTGTCCAAATTGTGGGGATTGACCCGCGAGCCGAGCTTGAAGTTGCCGGCTACGCCCAATCCCTGCTCGACACTCGGTTGCAGCCAGTTGATGACGTCAGCAATCCATTTGCCACTCCCGGTGATAATCCGTTCGCGCGACCAGGCATTTTGGTGCCGGACGCACTCGCCAGTGCGCTGGGAATCAGGGTTGGTGAAACCATTGAATTTGGTGCACTGCCACCGCAACTACCTGCAATCGGCGAGGACTTCCTCCCCCATAACGCCCGTTTCACTGTCACTGGTACTTTTCGACCGACCGATTACGAGGTTGGAATGGATCGTATTTATGCCGCGCGCTCCGGTGAAAATGGAGTGCTGTGGAACCTGCTCGGTGATGGCGGTCCCGATTTCAATGAAATCATGATCGAGTTAGCAGATGAAGTCGACACCGCAACCGCCAAACTTCGCCTGCTGGCCGCTCTGAGTGCTGCCGGTTTGCCGATTCCAGGCGGGGAGGAGGGTGGCCTCCTCGAGACTTGGCAGGAACGCCGCGCGACCTACCTCGGTGCGATTGACAACGAACAACGAATCACCGCCTTGATCATGTTTTTTGTGGTAGTGGTGGCCGCTTTTGGTTTGTTTGCGACGCTGTCCGCCCTGGTGCGAGAAAAAGTGCGCGACCTCGGTATTCTCGCGGCGCTCGGCTACACCCCGCTCATGCGCGGCTGGCTGTTATTTAGCACCGGCCTGGCAGGCTCTGCCTGTGGCTGCCTGCTGGGCTTCGGGTCAGCTCACTGGCTCGCACATCAAGACCGCCTTTTCCGTATCTTGAGTAAATTGGGTATCGATGTCTTTGGCTCCGAACTCTACGTGATAAATGGACTCCCGACCTCGTGGAATTCACCTCAAGCTATCAACTTCAGCATTGCTGCTTTCCTGTGCGGATGCTTGTTCACCCTGTTGCCGGCGATAAAAGCTGCCAACTTGTCCCCTGTCGAAGCCCTGGGTTATGAGTGATTCATCCGCGCCTCAAGAATCTGGCATCGTCCTCAGCGCCAGCGGACTTACCCGTTCTTTCCGTAGCGGTAGTAGTTTCCTGGAAGTCCTGCGGGGAGTAGACCTTGAACTTAAACGCGGAGAAGTGTGTGCCTTACGCGGTGCTTCAGGATCGGGGAAATCCACCTTGCTGCATATCCTCGGCTTGCTCGACCAGGCCGACCAGGGTCAACTGCAAATTGACGGTCAACAAGTCACGACCTTCGGCGCCAGCCGACTCGCCAAGCTACGCTCCACCCATATCGGTTTCGTCTTCCAACAATTTCAGCTGCTACCGGAGCTGTCGGCGCTTGAAAATGTACTGGTGCCACGCCGCCTGATTCACGGATTCAGCTGGTGGGG
>NVRO01000234.1 GCA_002400895.1 Planctomycetota bacterium | reverse complement strand
GAAAGCCGAAGCCACCTTGCTGACCAGGCGGTTGCGTGAAAGCCCGATGGTCAGATCGAGGCGCAGACGTTGCTTGACTTCGCGGCGCATGCGCTCGGCAGCATCCACCGCCCGTCCCAGCACCAATCCGGTGCCGCTCAAGTCGAGATAGGCCTCGTCGACTGAAACCTTCTCGACCACCGGGCTGTAATCAGCAAGCAGCTTGAACACCGCACGTGAAGCCCGGGCATACACACCGTGACTGCCACTCACACGCACTAAATCAGGACACAGGCGCATGGCCTGGGCCATCGGCATGGCCGAACACACCCCGTGCGCACGCGCTTCGTAGCTGGCTGCAGCTACCACTCCGCGGTGTTGGGGTGAACCACCCACCACCACCGGGCGGCTGTTCAGGCGTGGATCAATGACCCGCTCAACTGCGACAAAGAAGGCATCGAGGTCGACATGGAGAATGGAACGCGAAGCCGACACCGTACCGATAGTCAAGCAAGCTCGGCGCGGCGTAAACGACCGACCACCACACCACGCACACTGGCACTGAGTCCGGCACCTTCGGCAGGTGGCATGAAGCCACCAACGGCGCGCAATGACAAGTCATCTTCAACCCGTGCCAGCGCCTGACTGCGCTCGCTACCGGTCCACCACACCACCAAGTCACTCGGCTCGGCATCGTGGTAGGTGCTAACAGCTAGCAGATCACCGTCACGAAATCCTTCGCCGTCGGCGTGGGGATGACTGAGAGTCAAAAAGAAAGTCCGCGACTCCGACTCGTCGCCAGTGCCAGCAAACTGGGCAGCCTTACCGGATGGGCTAATCAGCTCCAAGGACGGCGGTGAATTGTTGATTAAATTATTTTCAGACATGACTATTTGCTCCCCGGATCAGAACAGGCGGAGTACGCCTACTACACGACCGGCCAGCATGAATGATTGATCACTACTAATCACAATGTCTTCCATCGTCGCATTTGCCGGACGTAATACCACGCGACCGCGGCCTGGCAGGTAACGCTTGACGGTAGCTTCAATCTCTTCGCCATCTCCGATCAAGGCGACCACGATGTCACCCTTGGCGGCATCATCGCACTGTTGCACCAGCACCAAGTCGCCGTCAAGAATGCCGGCCTCGATCATCGAATCGCCGCGTACCCGCAAGGCAAAATCAGCACCAGTACCGGCCGGGATTGGCAGACTGTCCTCGATGTTTTCAATTGCAGTGATTGGTGTTCCGGCGGCCACCCGGCCAACAATCGGGACACGGTCAGAACCGCCAAGCTGATTGATGGTCTGCTCAGCAGCCACGAACTCGCTGGCGACCAGCGCACGCGCGGGGTCACACAACTCCAGCTCACGCGCACGGCGACCACAGCGCACAAAACCCTTGCGCTCAAGCGCGCGCAAATGAAAATCGGCGGTCTGGGCGCTAACCCCCAAGCGATGCCCCAACTCGGCACGAGTCGGCGGCATGCCAAAGCCGCCGATATACCCGACCAACTCTTCCAAAGTGCTGCGCTGACGCTCGCTCAAGACCGGTTTACTGCTCATATCTACACTATATGATATTTATCATAGTATGTCAAGCAGTATGCTGGTGTGCATGCTCGTTGCCCTATTGCCACTATGCCTGTTGCTGACTCCCCAGCAGGAGAAGCAGTTGGAAGGATGTCGGCGTTGCGACGAGCGCGGTGTAGTCGAATGCAAGCGCCACCGTGGCGAACTCTTGGAACTTGAAGCTCAGGTGGATTTCTGCTCTACCGCCGCTCGATGTCGGGATTGTGCCGGTGCCCTCTTGCTCCCCTGTTCCAGATGCGACGGTGGCCCCGACACCGCAGGAATGCTCGCCCGCCGCGACGAAATCGCCACCTGGTTAAAGCAGGAACACCAATTGGAAAAATTCCTTGGCAAACAACTGGTCTACATGGAAACCGCACATCTGCAATTGGCCAGTGATGTCGAAGAACTGCGAGATGGGAAAAAGAAAATAAGTGGGCATGTGTTGCTCCATCGGGTCGCCCGCGATGCCGAACAATCGGCAGAACTGATCGACCGCCACTTCGGCGCCACCAGCAAGGACTACCGTGCGCGCATGATGTTGTGGTTTTGGGGCTCGCAACAAACTCATCGTCAAGTCATGGAGAACTTTCTGGGTTCGGGCTCGGCCGGCGACTTCAAGTGGCTGGGCCGTGACCCACGCTTCAGTGTCAACTGCAAGGATTCCAGCTTCCAGTTGCGGGCCCCCACCCTTCACAGCCTGGGCGTACATAATGCAGCCCACATGCTAATCTCAAACTTGTTCAGTGAAATATGGATTGGCGATATGGGTGGAGGATGGTTCGATTCCGGTTCGGCCCATTGGTACGAAGAAAAAATATTTAATCGGGTCGATAATTACTGCATCGACGAACTCGACTTCATCGCGACCTGGAAAAATGGAGAATGGCGCGCCGCACTGCGCAAATATTTGTCGCGGCCGGGTGAAGATGCAATTCTTCCGCGGTTGTTGCGACAACAAACGGGAGCCATGATGCCACGCGACCACGCCCTGGCCTGGTCTTTTTGGGATTGGCTGGCAACCAACCACACCACCACCCTGGCGCCCATCCTCAAGGGCCTCAAGCTGCGGCGTCCGGAGCGCGAATTGTTCGCTGAGCACCTGAAAATGGACGTGCGCCAGGCCGAAACCGCCTGGATTGAGTGGGTAACCGCGACCTATCCGAAGAAGGAACCCAAGCGTAAGCGCCCTTAAATAAGGGCGATGATAATCAGCGAGGTATAGGCCTTCTTTTTACCGGAGGACGAAGTGAACTCGGCGCGGAACCAGGAATGTGCGCGATTGGGCAAGGTGGTCGGAACCTGCAAAGTGCCCGCACCACTGGTACCGATGGCGGAATGGATCAAGGTCTCCGCAGAATCACCTACAGTGCCACGGAAAACTTCGAGGTCGCCGACATCAGCACCGAAGTTGTACGGCAGTTCAACCGTAAGCGGATAGTTGTTGGGCACCCGCGCCTTCTTGACAATGGCAACCCCGCCGACATCGATGCGATGTCCGTTGGCATCAAAGAGATTTACCACCAGGAACGGACCGTTGCTCAAATAATGCTTGCCCCCGCGCATTGCCGCAGTCAACGCAGCGTCAGTAATCGGGCCATCCAGCCAAACATGGCAGACCCCGAAGTCGACGGCAGAATCATGGGTATCAGAACCTGAGAATGGCCAGGTGAACTTGCCTTCCAGCAAACGATCGGTCCACCAACTCTCATGTTCGGGAGAACCATTCCAGGAAGTTCCGTT
>NVRO01000233.1 GCA_002400895.1 Planctomycetota bacterium | reverse complement strand
CGCCACCGCCAGCATCACCCCAACCGGCGCCAGCGCCGGATGAAAGGCCGAAGCCACGATGGGTGCCGAGGCAGCACCTCCCACATTTGCCTGCGACCCCACGGCGGCGAAGAAGATGGGAGCCCGCAGCAAACGACGAACGCTCAATAGAATCACAATGTGAAAACACATCCACAATGCTCCTACCGCCAGTAGGCCGACGTTCTCAGGCTCGAACACCTTGCGGAACTCGGCCTTGGCTCCGATGGTGGCGACCAACAGGTAGAGAAACACCGAGCCGACCCGACTGGCGCCGGCACCTTCGAGTCGCCGTAGCCGGGTGAAGGAAAGCCCCATTGCGATGGTTGTCACCAGAATTATCACCCAGGTGAACTCGCTGACGATGTCACTTTGCGGAAGTTGCGGTGCCAGCCAGCGTGACAGAGCAGTGGCCCCAAATGCCAGGGCAAGCATGGAAAGCAAGTCCGGAAGATTGGTCGGACGGGAAACCTCGGCCTGAAAGGCCTCAATCTTTTTACGGACACGTTCTATGGCAGTCCGGTCGGCTCCCAGTTTTTCGTCCATGGCCTTTTCGCGACCGGCGAATCCGAGCAGAAATGCCATCCACACATTGGCAACCGCAACATCAATGACCACCATCAGTGAAAGGGTGGAATCGGTCGCCCCGACCGATTCACCGATGGCAGTGAAGTTGGCGCCACCACCAATCCAACTACCACAAAGCGCCGCCAAACCTTTCCAGGCCTGATCCCCCATCTCTGCGGGAATCAGACCTCCAAGAATCCACAGGGCAAGTGGACCACCGATAACGATACTGATGGTGGCAGCCAGAAACAGGGCAACTGCGGAACGCCCCAAACCTAGGATTGCAGGCACATCCACCGACAACACCAGCAACACCAACGAAGCAGGCAGCAGCCAAGTTTTCACGAAAGCATAAAGCGTGAAGTCTGAGGCCACCGGGATTATCCCGGTGTTGCTCAGCGCAGTGGGTACGAAATAGGCAAAGACCAGGAGCGGCACCACCTTGAACACCCGCGTCCCCGCTGCGGTGGTGTTCAACGAAAACAGACCGGCCAGCACCGCAACCAGCACGGCCAGAACGGCCATCGGCTCCTGCACCAACGAAAGGGTGGAATCTGCCGGCACTTAGGCTTTAGTTGAAACCAGGCGGTGGCGGGATTGTCGGAGCAACCTGCTCACTTGAATTGCCCGGTGCTTGAGGTGCCTGCATATGGTCAAGCCGATGTGCCGGCCAGTCAATAGGTTGGTTGTCAATCTTGAGCCTGAAGGTGTAAGTACCGAACTCCTCAAAGGGCATACCGGCAAGCCGAATCACCGCGCGTTGTTTCTGATTGCGTTGTAACAACTTCAGGGTTGGCAACTTCATGTCTACGGTCTTGCCTCCCGGCGCCTCCACTTGCAGCGCGATGTCGTATTCGCCATCGCCGTCAGTGATACCGATGGCTACCGATAGCATCGGCAAACGCCCCGGTAATTGTTGTGAATGCAGGGCATCGAACATGCCGATGATGCATAACTTGCCGAATTCGTCACGGAAGGCATGGTCGCAGATATGCAACCACTCAACAGTAGGGATGGGTTTGCTCATGTTTTATGACCGAGGATTTGCAAAGGATAGCAGTTTCGTGGAGCCGGGTGCTCTGCCGGGAAATCAACCAAAAGGTGCAATCCTGGAATCAACCAGCATCTGTTCGTCCCCGTAGACCGCCGACAAAAGCAGGGAGCCCAAAGTCGGCTCCGCCCGCCCCTTCCAGACTTCCTTTCCGTTGAACAGAACGGTAATCTCATTTTTCGAGTCGACCAGCTCCTGGGGCAGGAATATTTGCAGCCCGGTGGGAGAATTCTTGCTTTCCAGATGAATGCTGTTGGACTCGGCAGTTACCGTCACCACCAGCACTTCACCCAGGCGCGGGCGTGGCCAGTAGAGCCAATACCACCGATGCTTCCAACTGAGGACGGGTTGCCAGAGCAGTTTTGCCGGCACCGGATTGCGCTTCCACTTCGCCACTTTTTCGAGGTGGGCAATGTGACCTCCGGGGGGAGACCCGTGGCCTGCGCCGTCCACCTCCCAGTATTCGAAATCGGCGTATCCTCCCCACTTATCTCTGGCTTCTGAGACGCTCTTGGCGGCGAATTGATTAACTTCCGGAGGGACTTGGGGATCGTCCCGCGACTGAAAGACCACCATCGGAAGATTGCGAAGGTTGGGAATGACACCAGTTTGCAAATCGATAATTTCCTTCTGGTAGTTGTATACCGGGGTTGGCGCTCCGGCGGAGGGGGCAGCGGCAGCCAGGCGGTCGGCATGGTGGGCGCCGAGCACCCAAGTGCCGAAACCGCCCATCGAATGTCCCGCAAAAAATACCCGGTCGGAAGGAATATCCCAGGTGCGCAGCGCAGCTTCTACCAGACCCAAAACCCATTCCTCGGTGCCGGAGTCGGTCCAGCCGTACTCGGTTGCCTCCAGCGCCTGAGGAAAGATTGCCAACCAGCCCAGCTTCTTGGCGGGAGCGTTGTAGCCACTAAAGGCGCCCCGCGCATCGGCGCTACCAACTCCCCCGCCGTGCATGGAAATCAGCAGCGCTTTTGGTTTTTTTGTTTCTCCTCCGATGAGGAAACGTCCGCGCCGCTCTTCTTCCCAGGTCCAATACTCTCCAGCCTTCCTGGTCAGCTGCTGACGTTTTCCGGCGGCACTCAGTAGTTCCTTCCGCCAACGCTTCTTTTTGGCGCTGGAGTCCAGCGGGTAGGAGTCGAGGCGCCGCGCGATTTCCATTCCCCGCTCAACTTCATCATCGCGCTGCAAATCGAGAGCAAAGAATTCATCGACCAGCTTGCGGATTTCCCGGAGCGATGGTGAAGCTTGCTGAGGAAGGCCGTCAGCCAGAAGGGGCAAGCAACTGAGGATGGCCGTGAGCAACATACCGGTTCAATCCCGATGGGAGATTGTCGTTGATGCCTGGTCGGTGGGCAACAGCAGGATTTCAGCAAGGTTCACGTGCGCAGGTCGGGTAGCAACCCACAAAACGGTTTCGGCTACATCTGCCCCCAGCAGTGGGGTTATCCCCAGGTAGGCCTGGTCAGCGCGTTCGCTGTCACCATGAAACCGTACTGTTGAAAATTCCGTATTGACCAGCCCCGGGTCGACGCTGCTGACCTTGATGCCACGACCACAGGACTCCATGCGCAAGGAGCGGGTAATTGCGGTAACGGCGTGTTTGGACGCACAGTAAACCGCGCCGTTGGGATAAACCTCATGACCGGCAATAGAACCGATATTGATG
>NVRO01000232.1 GCA_002400895.1 Planctomycetota bacterium | reverse complement strand
AGGAATACGGTGCGATGCAGTGGAATGTCCTGTCCATGGCTGGTGCCGGTGCCGCCGTGATCGGTGGTCACCAGAATCAGCCAATTTTCCTCGGTGATGGTCGCGCGCGCATTCAGTGCAGCAACAACCTTGCCTATTTCGCCGTCAACATTTTCAATGGATTCAATGTATTCCGGGAATTCAGGGCCGTATCCGGAGGCATGACCGGCGTGGTCGGCGCCATCGAAGTGGAGAAAGACCAGGTCGGGGTTGTTATTGCTCAGCTCGTCAACCGCAGCGATAGTGACCGCAGCGCCGGAATCTGGTGCGCTTGAAAAATCTGCGCCGGGAACGGCTTTATCCATCAGTGGCGACCACTGGGTAATTGATACGGTTCTTAAATCCGCCCGGATTGATTCCGCTCGCGCCAGGAAGTGGGGGAAGTTGGCGGAGTCAATGCCCTCGAATGTATTGTCGTTTACCCCATGCTTGTTCGGCCAGACTCCGGTCAGAATGCTCATCCAGCTGGGACCACTGACGGTATGCGCACAGGTTTGTGCCTGCGAGTTGATTGCACCTGCCCGGCTCAAACGGTCCAGGTTGGGGGTTTCTGCTGCCGCCAGGGAATCGGGCCGCACTCCGTCTATCCCTATCAACAGTACCTTTGGTACGCGACTTGCACTCGAGTCAACATCCTGAGCTGATGAATCTTCAGTAGGTGAGCAGGCGCCAGCAAGGAGAGTAAGGAGGGTAAGGCGGGAAAGGATCATTTCCGGGTAGCCCATATAGTGCCACCAACAAGGTGGTCACGAAACAGTTGCGAGCGCCAGACCTCAGGGCGATGTCCGAGGCCGGTATAGAAAATACGGCCCTTGCCGTGGCGACGAGTCCAGCTTATCCCGAAGTCGCCGTCGTCCCGCTTGATGCCCGCACGCTGCATGTCGACCGAGGTGGTGTCGAGTGATAACAACACCCGCTTGTCGGTACGGTCCCAGTTCTTGAACTGATAGATTTCGTCGATGATTTCAAAATGCTCTCCGAGGTGAAGAGTGGACAGGTGATTATTGTCCTCAACATTTACCCCGACTTTTTCGTGCCATGGGTGGCCGTCAAACCAGCCGCCGAGGAGTTCTCCAAACTCCGGCCAGTCGTAGAAGGTGTCGCTGGCGCAGTGCGAACCAATCAGTGCTCCACCGTTAGCCACAAAGTCGAGCAGGGCCTGCTTGCCACCCTGGGGCCACGGCAATTCACCGGTGGTGTAGAGAAAGACGGCATCAAACTCGGCAAGTCCGGCGGCGGTGAAGCGCTCCGGGGAGCGGTCGCTGACAATCTCGAAGCGCTGGTCTTCCGCTGCCCATTTTTCCCAACTGCGCTCAACCAACGAGGATCCATCCCTGAGCTTGGCCACTCCGTGCTCAAAGCCGGCCGAATAGACGTGCACCAATATTTTCTTGGGGCGCTTAAGTGAGGCGAGGTAGGTGACGAGGTCGTCAATCTCCTCGGCCTTCAGCATCTTGTCCAGCACCGGAGTCATCGCCGAAAGCGCGAGCACCTCTCCATCCTGGCCGCGGATTTCGAAACCGGGAGCAATGCTGGCAGCAGGGTCGGTTATTGACTCCCGTAGTTCCATATTGGCGAGCATCAGACCGATTGAAGACAACTCGGGTCCGACTTCGCTTGGAGCTTCGCCGCCGGATTGACCTTCAATCCAATGGCAGCGCTGGCACGAGGCGGCAGGGTTCTCAAAGAAAACCTTGCGGCCACGGGCGAAGGAATTTTCTATTTCTGCCTTGGCAAGAGGAAGTTCACGCCCTGTTGCCCAAGTGGGGTTTTCGCGCGGAAGGTGTGGACGCCAGGTGTTATGGAGGCGATCAAAGCCATCACTCTGATTCCAGTTGTGCAGAATCTCGACGGCTTCTTCTCTCAGGCTGTCACCGACGGTGCCCGAGTTTGAATAATCCACCAATGCCTGGGCGTGATGGTTGCGGCCGACCAGAAAACAGGCGTGGATGGCGCGGCGTAGGTGTGATCGGGAAATGTCGGGACGATTGATGGTGTCCGCCAACTTCCCTAATGCGGGTTCAATTGGCAGGTCATAGATGGCAATCGCCGCTTCAGTGGCAATGAATTTATCGGGGTCGGTGAGGAAGGCGACGATTTCCGGGGAGCCTTGAAGCCGCAGTGCGAGCACCGCGGCGAGCCGGATACTCGCCGAGCGGATGGGGCGCCCGAGTCGGCGCCCGTCAATTGCGGAAGCAGGTGCAGCTAGTGCCGCAAGTTCAAGAGCCGTAGTGGTCTGCGCCAAAGCCCATACGACCGCATGGCGAATGAAGCGGTCGTCATTGGCGTTTTCATCGGCAAGAGTCAAAAGTGCGTTGGCGCTGATATCGTTCCGGCCGAGTTTTCCCAAGCTCATCGCGGCGAAGTAGCGTACCCGCGGAAAAGAGTCACCAAGCAGGATCAGCAATTGCTGTCTTGCCGCATCGATCGCGTTCTCGCCCATTGCCTTGGCCAGTTGCGCTCGGACTTGATCATCGGCCTCGCTCTCAAGCAGAGGGAGCAGGTTGGCGGCAAGTCCGAGCTGCACCAGACCCCAAATGGCATGGATTCGTGCAAGTTGAGGTTGGCTTGTCTCGACCTTTGCCACCGTGTTGTTCATGGCCAGCCGTGTTAATGCACTACCGGCATTCAGTTCGACCAGCTTGAACTGTGCTGCCAAACGTATGCGACGATCCTGGTGGGCGAGCAATTCCACCAAGTCATCGATGTCATTCTGACTATGAAAACTGCCAAGAAGGGCAGCGGTTTCATCCCCGCTTGCACGGGCTTCGGCGTCATTACTGGCGACCAACCATAAGCGCCCTTTGCCCACACCGGTCCATCCTTCAACCCAATCAGCAACCATGATGTTCCCGTTCGGCATGAAGTCGACATCGGTGGCAAGAGTTTTCCAAATGAACTTTTCATCGAAGTTCATGTTGAAGCCTGCTCCGTCCGGCTCCATGGTGAAACGACGAATCCCACTCCCGTCGGGAGTGCCCAGGAAATCGGCAACAAAAAATGAACCCCGGAAGGAAGCGGGCAGGCCGGTGCCCGGATAGCAGGCGATGCCGCTTGGCCCGGAGGTAAGGTTGGCAATCGGAGGGTTTAGAAATGCCGGCTGTCCCTCATGCTCGGGTTTCCACCAGGACTCCGGCATCCATGGGCCGCGGTCAGGCAAGTATTGATAGTTCATGCGCCAGCCGCAATCTCCGCCTTCCATCAGGTAGACAATGCGCGCGCGGTCACCGGCATCGCAGTTGTTATCAACGGTCCACAAGTTTCCGTAGTCGTCGAA
>NVRO01000231.1 GCA_002400895.1 Planctomycetota bacterium | reverse complement strand
ACCACGGCGGCCAGATAAGCAACACCCCAACCACCAACGGATTCACCCAGATTGATGCGGGTGCAGCCTTTTCAATAGCCTTGCATGCCGATGGCAGCGTCCACGCATGGGGTCGGGATGACCAAGGCCAGGTTTCAGATGCCCCGCCTGGCAACGACTTTATTTGGGTCGCATGTGGTGGAGCATCGGCACACGCCATCCGCAGTAATGGCACCATGGTCTCCTGGGGGTTGGACGATTATGGTCAGGTCTCCAATGCTCCTGCGAACGACAACCTTCTTCAGGTCGGTTCCTACGGACCGCATGGTGTTGCCCTGCGCCATGACGGCAGCATTGTTTCGTGGGGATATGACAACTATGGTCAAGTCAGCAACACTCCGAACGGACAAGATTTTGTCAAAATTTCTGCAGGAATGTATCACTCGTTTGGGTTGCGCAACGATGGCAGCATTGAAGCGTGGGGACGAAACAACCATGCACAGGTAATCCCACCTGCCGGTCGTTGGCTGGACATATCAGGCGGTTACTACCACTCTGTCGGGATTGTTGACAGCGTTGACCTTGGCGCTGATCCGATTGTTGCCGGGGGAACCGCAACCTTTCACGTTGCCGGCGGAGAGGCCAACTCGTTGTTTTTCCTGGCCTGGTCCCTGCAGGGCATTGATCCTTGGATGGCCGGGATCGGAGTTCAAATATTCATTGCCAACCCAAGTGTGCTAAATCCGTTCAGCCTCGACCTCCATGGCGCTGCTACATTTGGCCCGCTTCCTGTCCCTCACAGGGTGTTGCCTGGAACCGAGGTTTGGTTTCAAGGAGTCAACTTCGCTTCGGGAAACCAATTCGAGCTCCGCACCAGCAATCTATATGTGACAACTGTCCTTTAAGCTGAGATAACTGGTTCGCGTGGAGCTGGTGGAAGCTATTCCATCAAGAGCAATCCCCTGGTCAGAATGATCCAATAATCATCGAGTGCTTATCTTTTGTCGGGCGGGGCTGATATAAAACCACTGCATTGAGACCTACTGCCTCTACGACATCCCTCCTTCAAGGTGACCTGCTTTCGCTGGTGGTCATGCTGGGGCTGCCGCTGGGGTTGCTGGCGGGAGCACCCGCCTGCACTGGCGGAGAAAACAAGCAGCTGCCACCATCGGTGCTATTGGTTACTTTTGACACTACCCGTGCAGATGTACTGGGATGTTACGGGGGCAAACCGGATACTTCACCGCAGCTCGATGCCTTTGCGCGCGAGGCGGTGCGCTTTGAGCGAGCCTGGACGGTGGCGCCACTTACCTTGCCGGCGCACGCCTCGATGCTCACCGGATTGGTTCCCTCCCGCCATGGAGTTCGTGACAACGGGCGCAATCCTCTGCCTCCGCAAGCGATTACCGTTGCCGAAATCGCCGCCGCCGGCGGAGTTCAAACCGTCGCGGTGTTGTCTTCTGCAGTGCTCAACCAGGGATTCGGACTGGCCCAGGGATTTGAAACTTATCTTGCCCCTGGTGATGTGGGCGGAGGTGTTGACACTCACTTTCCTGCGCAGTCAGCCGGAAAAACTCTGCAACAAGTCGAGGACTGGTTAAGTTCAAGCGACCCCGAAAAAGGCATTTTCATGTGGGTGCACCTGTGGGAACCACACGCGCCATATCAGCCACCAGCCGAGTTTCAACGCAGCAATCCCTACCTGGGAGAAGTTGCTGCCGCTGACCGGGCCTTCGGCATCCTGCTTGATTTGTTCGAGCAGTACGGAAGAACTGATTCAACCACCGTAATCATGACCGCCGATCACGGCGAAGCGTTTGGAGAACATGGCGAGCGCACTCATGGTGCCTTGTGCTTCAACACCACCATGCAGGTACCGCTGCTGGTGCGCGCACCCGGACAATCTCCAACTGTTGACCGTCGTATCGCCAGCGTGGTCGACGTGGCGCCCACCATCCTCGCCGCGTTGGGTCTGGAAACCCCGGAAGCGGTCGATGGCTCCGACCTGTTGGCTGCTGACCCCGACAAGGGTGCATACCTGGAGAGCATGCAAGGATGGTATGCCTATGGATGGTCGCCAGTGCGAGGATGGGTTAATGAAGATGGCAAGTATTGGCGCGGCGGCAAGGAGCGGTTGTTCGACCTCGCAGACGCCAAACAAGAGCAGACAGACCTTGAACCTTGGCGGCAGGCGCTGATAGAGCTGGACAAAAAACCGACTCTGACCGCAACTGGCAGTGTAGATTCCACCTTGCAAGCACAAGTCGAAGCCCTCGGCTATGCAGTGGTGGCAGGTGAGGCCGAACAAATTGACTATGCCCCGGGGCAGATGCTCGACCCCGCCGACCGTGGCGCGGAGATGGCCTTGATTAATCGCATTACCAGCCTCGGGAATAAGGGCAACTACGAGGAAACGATAAAAGCTTGCCGTGAGCTTCTGGGAGACAACGGTAATAACATCTGGGCTCAGGACATGCTCGGCGCTTGTTTGCTGGCAACGAATCTGCCGCAACAGGCAATCGCCCCGCTCCACCTGGTGGTGCAACGCAACCGCGCCAGTGCCCGCACTTATGCCAACCTTGCCATCGCCCTGCACCAGCTCGGTCGTGACCAGGAGGCTATCCCCAACATTCGTGCCAGCTTGAGACTAAACCCGGACAAACAAGTGATGCTGCAACTCGCCAAGGAATTGGGAATCAAGTAATGAGCACGCCCCTGGTCCACTACTCCCATCGCCAGGCTCCCGTCTGGATGTGGTTTGCCTTCGGAGGCCTCATCGGCATCGGGATAATTTCCTGGCTCGCAGGCGGATGGATCCCCTTGGTTAATTCAATTTTCATTGTCGCCATCCTGCTCGTCGTCCTGTTCAATGGACTAAAAGTAGAGGTCGACAATGAAAAAATAAATTTGATTTACGGGCTCGGGTTAATCCACAGGAATATAGATTTGTCTTCCCTTGCCGAGGTCTCTGTAGTGCGCAATAAATGGTGGTACGGCTTCGGTATTCGCCTCACCCCGCATGGCTGGATGTGGAACATATCCGGTCTTGACGCAATCGAACTCGAGTACCGGAACGGAAAACGATTCAGGATTGGCAGCAACGAACCGGCAGCATTGAGAGACTCGATTCAGTCGGTGTTACCAACTCCGAAGTAACACGCTTCCGGACGGGCAAAATAGAATCCGCAAACTGAAGCGGGTGGAATCATCGCATGGTTTTCAGTCAGGGTAATGCCGGTTGTTTCCGGTCCACCCAGCAAGGAAATAATGTCCTGCTTTAGCGGATGCTCGGGGCAAGCCGGATATCCCGGAGCAGGACGTATGCCTTGATAGCGCT
>NVRO01000230.1 GCA_002400895.1 Planctomycetota bacterium | reverse complement strand
CCCAGTCAGGGTGTTCCAGTCTGGCACGCAGTGCAGGGTCACCAATCAATTGGATTGCGTCGCAGCCAGCTGATTGCGCGGCCACCAGTGGGTCGGTGCTGTGTCCTATCTCGATAAATTTCCTTTCGGCTGGCCATTTCTCGCGCAGAATGATGCGCACAAGTTCGCGGCCGCTGCAACTGTGCTGGTCGAGTGCAATAGTATGCGCTTGTTGTGGGTCGGTTAGACCGGGTCGTAGATACATGGCAACAGACTTGACCGGCCCTTCACAGGCGACCATCGGACCGGTTTCCCACAAGCGCAATTCAGGATTTTGCAAACTGAGCACTGATGATGCCAAGGCAATGTCAAGTTTCCCGTTTTTCAGTTTGCTTGCCAATTCGTTGGGTGGTGCAAAGCTCAACTCCACGTCCGGGCGGTCACTAAGCCCGGCGATAAGAGGTCGTGCGACCAGGTAAGGAACCGAGCCAATACGCAACATCAGACCTCTACCGCTGTTTCGACCTTGACGGCAGGGAATGCCGGATCGCCATCGTGGAAATCGCGCAGGGTGTGGTAAAGGGTGTCGCGCTCGACTGGTATGCGCCCCGCCTCACGAATCAACTGGTGGATGAAGGAGCGGTCAAGCAATTCGGGAGTGTGAGCTCCGGCATCGTGATAAATTTTCTCCTGGGACACGGTGCCGTCGAGATCATTTGCCCCCATCCCCAGGGCAAGTTGGGCGACTGGCAGCCCGAGCATGATCCAATAAGCCTTTATGTGTTCAACGTTGTCGAGGAAAAGACGCCCGATGGCAATCTGTTTGAGGCGCTCGTCCGGACTTGGAAAGGGGAGGTGAGATAGTCCGGGGGTGTTGTCCGGATGGAAAGCCAACGGAATGTAAGTTTGAAATCCCCCGGTTTCATCCTGCAAAGCCCGCAGTTTCACGAGGTGGTCGGTACGCTCCTCCATGGTTTCAGTCATGCCGTAGAGCATGGTGCAGTTGGTACGGAAACCGTACTCATGAATCCCTCTTGCCAGTTCAATCCAACGTTCGGCGCCCATTTTTTTCGGGTAGAGCTCCGCTCGTACCCGCTCAGAAAATATTTCGGCACCGCCTCCGGGCATTGAATCAAGCCCGGCTTCCTTGAGTTGGTCGAGGACTTCGTTAAGTGGCTTGTCGGCCAACTTGACAATCTGGTCAATCTCAACCATGGTGAAGGCTTTGACGTGGATATCCGGTCGCGCGGATTTTGCGGCGCGCAAAATGTCAAGATAGTAGTCGTAGGGAAGAGCTGGCCAGACACCGGCCACCATGTGCACTTCGGTTGCTTCAGGATTGGCTTTGCTCAGTTCATCATGAACCTGTTCCGGGGTCATGCAGTAGGCACCATCATCATTGGGTCGCCGCTGAAAGGCGCAGAAGTCGCAGAATTTATTACACCAGTTGGTGTAGTTGATGTGGATATTTACGTTGTAAAAAGTGACATTGTCGTGGCGACTTTCACAGACCTCGTTGGCGAGAAGGCCAAGCAAACCAACATCCCTGCTGTTCATCATGGCGACACAGTCGTTCTCGCTCAGCCGTTCACCACTGCGAACTTTGGTAGGAAGACCAGCCAGCCCACTTTTAGTGGCGCGGGATTCAAGAACATCCATGGAAAGGCTCATCGGCCTCATTCTACTTGCGGCGCCCGGTCCTTAAGCCGACTAACGGCTGTTACCCCAGGCATTTTCTATCTGGTGGTCCCGGAACTTGAAACCATTGGCCTCCAACACTCCGGGAACAACGCGTTGGCCAGCCAGCAATAGTTCCTGAGCCATTTCTCCGAACAATAACTTCAGCACAAATGGTGGGATTGGTGAGAACGTGGAGCGATTCAGGAAGCGACCAAGCGCACTAGCGAAGTCTTTCTGAATCAATGGGTTAGGGGAAACCAAATTGACCGGACCCGAAAACCGGTCATCTTCGACCAGGCGAATGAGGGCTTCCACGCAATCATGGCGACTAATCCATGAAACCCATTGATTACCATCACCAAGTCTTCCGCCCAGTCCGAGTTTGAATGCCGGCATCATTTTTGCCAGTGCACCTCCGTCGGGATGGAGCACCATTCCCATTCTTGCTTGAATCGTCCTGATGCCGTGTGCAGTTGCAGTCGCTGCAGCTTGTTCCCAGGCGCGGCAAGTATCAGCCAAAAACCCATGCCCGGCAGAGCTACCCTCGTTCACCTCCAGTTCCGGGTGGTCGCCGTAGATTCCAATTGCGGAAGCACACAGAAAGATGCTTGGCGGGGGAGTCATGGTCCCGAGGTGGACTACCAATTCGGTAGTTGCACCTACTCGGCTGTCCCAAATGGCGGATTTTCGTTTGGCGGTCCAGCGCCCTGCGGCAATATTCTCGCCACCCAAGTTGAACACGATGTCGGTCCCGTTGTGGGGGAATTCATTGCGCGCCAACGGCATCACCGAGTGGCCACGGCGGTGCAGTTCGGCACTCAATGCCTTGCCGATGAAGCCGCTTGCCCCACGGATTGCGATAATCATTGATTATTGACCTGCAGGTTGTTCCTACTGGTCAGATGCAGGGCGGTGGCTAGTGCCAGGGTCAGGCAAGGGGCGAAATGAATGAGTAAGCGGCTGAGGCTCACCTCCATCAGAAGTTCCACATTGCCGTCGCGCCAACCGGTGGCCATGAAGCCGGCGAATGCTATGCCCACCCCGGCTGAAATCCAGAGCAGTGCACAAATCACCGGCCGCCATGCAGTAATCTTGTTGGAAACCAGCCCCAGAAGGACGGTGACAATCAAGACCGCAGTCACAAACCACAACGGACCCCAGCGGAGGACATCGCCGAACTCTGCACTCAGCCCATTGAGGATTAGCGGGAAGCGCTCCAGTTCGCCGGCAATCGCTCCGAGCCCGCCGACTGAGAGGTAGTTTTCACCTTCCGCTACGGTCATATCCCAGCACACCAACCGCCACAGGAAGAATGCAGCAAGTGCAATCAGGCTTGGTCGAATTAGCCAGCGGCGCTGAGGCAGGGAGATTGCGGCTACCGCCAACAGTGCCAAGATGGACGGCAGCCCTTCCTGTTTGCACCAGACTGCGGCCGCACACGCTAACCCCAGACAAAGTTCCTGAGCGCGTTCACGCGGATGCAAGTTAGCTTCCAGGATTAACACTGCGGCCGCCGTCAAGCAGAGTGCCAGCGGGATGTCGGCGAGGAAGGCGGCACCGCCGAGACCGACAGTTTCGATTTCGCTACCCATTCTGCTGGTCCGCTCCAGCCAGGACATACAAGGGGTCAGAGCCAAACTCAAGGTCAGCAATACTCCGTTTCGTCGCCCGCAGTGCCGGCTG
>NVRO01000229.1 GCA_002400895.1 Planctomycetota bacterium | reverse complement strand
GTATTGTGTGCCGGGGAAAGAAGCCGGGGTTTGTTTACTCGAAAGCTCAGCCTGGTTAGAGCGCCAGCCTCCATAGTACAACAAGGGCGTTACTCATAATCTGGAGGTCGTGGGTTCGAAATTTATACGGAAGACCCACTCCCGGCATTCAATTACATTAATAATTCTATTCCGAAGAATCCAGCATATGCATACATTAAATTTAATGTAATTTTACCAAGTATTGCAGCTATTAGCGCTCTTAATTTCGGATAGCCCATTATTCCCAGCGGTATCCAAAGAATATCGTCTGGTGTCAACGGCGTCGCTGCAAAAACAAAAATTATTCCTACTCCGTATTTCCTTATTTTTTCTTCCCAATCTATTGGCTTTCTATTTCGTTTGTAAAATCTTGGAAATTTAAATTTTCCTAGAGGAATTTTTCTTCTAGCCAAAAAATTATTTGAAAATAATTTTCTTCCTCCGACTCCGATATAATAATGAAGATACTGTCCAACTCCTGCACCAAGTCCTGCCATTACCCCAACTAATAGGGGATTTAATTGCGATCCAATTATTGGAATTGTTATGAACGACGGAAATATCGAAAAGAATAGTGAACTAGACCCAAGAAATCCTGCTAATAAAGCCCCGAGATATCCTAATTCAGATAAATTTTCTATAAAAACTGCAAATAAATCCATGGTTCTATATTATTAATTAATTCTACATTAAATATATCTGTTGTATGGTTTGTTTCTAGATTTTAGTAATACTTACTTTATCTGTAGTATTATTATCAATTTCATCCACAACAAATAACAATCCGCTTGTTTCTATCGTGTCTCCTTTTCTTGGAATATCTTTTAAGAAATTATGAAGTATTCCATTCACATTTGAAAAGTCATATTTTCCACTTTTCTTGAAATCCATCTTGAAATATTTCTCTATTTCCTCAATTTTCGTTTCGCCAGTGGCTATTATTGTATTGTGATCCACACGTTTTATTGTAGGAAACACATTCTCACTTTCATCTATTATTTCACCGACAATCTCTTCAACCAAGTCTTCTAGAGTTAACAATCCCTCAACACCTTCGAATTCATCCAATACGATTGCCATGTGAACCCTCTTTGATTGTAGTTCTCTGAGTAAATTTCCTACTATTTCTCTTTGAGATACAAATATTGGTTTTCTTGATATTTGCAACACTCCTACTTCTCCCTTGCCTTTCTTTTGCTCAACAAGCATCTGTTTCAAATGGACAATTCCTACTACATTATCCTTGGATTCGGTTATGAGCGGCGCTCTTGTATATCCACTACTTATCATTTCTGTTATGGATTGATTGACGTCCATTTTTGAATCTAGAACAAACATTTTTTTCCTCGGAATCATTACCTCTCTAGCAGTAGTATCTCCAGATTTCAATACACCTCTGATGTATTCTATTTCATGTTTTTCAATAATATTTTCTTGTTCCCCTACATCCAATATTGTTTTTATTTCGTCTTCTGTTAATGTGGGGGTTACATCTTTATTTGAATCTCTTAGTAGGAAATCTGACAATCTCATTAGTGGTATTGTAAATGGAGATAATATCTTCACGATAATTTCTATCGGTCTTGAAATAATTAATGAAAATTTTTCATTGTTAACGGTGGAATATGATTTTGGAATTATCTCTCCGAAAATCAATATTGTTAAAGTCATAACTCCTGTAGCTATCCCCAGTCCATTTGATCCAAATTCTTTAATCGCTATGCTTGTAGCTAATGATGCAGCACTGATATTCACAAGATTATTCCATATTAATATCGTTGTAATGAGTTTTTTTGGCTCTTTCTTTAATCTAAATAATGATCCAGAGCCTCTCTTTTTTTGTTCATAAAGTGTTATTACTTTTATCTTGTTTAATGAAACTAACGCAGTTTCACTTCCTGATGAAATTGCTGATAAAATAACTAAAACAATTAATACTGTTAAACTAACAAAGTCTACCAAATTTTTATTACAATCTTTATCTTTTTTGCTTGAATATATCTTTTTGTTAAAACATTAATAACACAACTGTTTAAAATCACTCATGATTGAGGAAAAGTTAGTTTCACTTGGGCTTACACTTCCAGGAGTTCCAAAACCCGCAGGCTCATATATTCCATCACTTAGAATAAATGACTTGGTTTTCATTTCTGGCCAGGTTCCTTTTATTGATGGTAATCTTCTTACAGGAAAATTGGGTTCTGATATATCTGTGGAAGAAGGCTATTATCGTGCAAAAGTCTGTGCCTTGAACGCTTTGAGTGTAATTAAAGCAGAAATTGGCTCATTGGATAATGTTAAGCGGATTGTTAAAGTTTCTGGATATGTTAACTGTGTTGATACTTTCGTAGATCATCCCAAAGTAATCAATGGGGCATCTGATCTATTTGGTAAATTATTTGGAGAAGCAGGGCAACATACAAGAATTGCAATTGGTAGTAACTCTCTCCCGATGGATTCTTCCGTCGAATTAGATGTTGTATTTCAAGTTGAATAAATGAAAAGTTAGAACCTTGAATCAAATTAAATTACTGCCTATTAAAGTTCCAAGACAGGATACAAAATTCAGCCTGCTTGATTTAATTTTCAAATCACTTGAAAGTAACTCTACCGAGTTAAAAGACGATGATATACTTTGTATTTCTAGTAAATTTGTTGCATTGTCTGAAGGTCGATATGTTAAACTCTCTGACGTAGACGTAAGTTCTTACGCAACTGAAATAGCTGAAAAATATAATATTGATCCTCATTTATCTGAGTTGATAGTTCAAGAATCTGATAAAATCTTCTATGGCTTTGATGGATTTGTCCTAACTTTCAAAGACGGCATTCTGGTCCCTAATGCAGGAATCGATACGTCGAATATAATGCCTGGCTATGCCATTCTATATCCAGAAGATTCCTTTAAATCAGCAAAAATTCTAAAGTCTGAAATTAAAAAATTGTTCGGCACTGACAACGGAATTATTATCACTGATAGCAGGTTGATGCCTACTCGTATTGGCACTACTGGCGTGGCTATTGCCTCTTCTGGAGTAAAACCCATTGAAGACGAACGTGGAAAAACTGATCTTTTTGGCAATTATATTCGTGTTACTCAAAAAGCTATTGCCGACGATTTGAGCTCGGCAGCTCAATTGCTCATGGGTGAATGTGATGAATCTATTCCTATAGTGATTGTACGTGATAGCAACCTGATAATTTCTGATAATGATCAATCTAGTCAGACATTCTCTGTTGGTTTTGACGAATGTATATTTATCAAGGGACTTTCTAATTCTAAAATTTAATTTATTTCTTAATTATTTCTGTCTTGAATTTCCTGATAAAAATA
>NVRO01000228.1 GCA_002400895.1 Planctomycetota bacterium | reverse complement strand
ATGGCCGGTGGTGGAGTTCGTAACTCATTTTTAGTAAATAGGATAGGGAATAACCTTGGGTCTGGAACTGCGCTCCATAATTATTCTGAATTGGGCTGGAATGCAGATTTGCGGGAGTCCGTTGCCTTTGCTTTGTTGGCTGATGCACACCTTAATGGCGAGCCTGCGAGCTGGCCACGGAGCACTGGTAGTTCACATCCTTGCGTGCTCGGTAAGCTGGCTGGGGCCTCTTTTTCTAATCTTTCGGGTCCCAAATCTTGACCATGTTTTTGTGTCCCCTATCATGTTGCCGCAGGCAAGTCGTCGACTAGTCTCCGTGGCGCAATCTCGCGCCTGATTACCCCCCCTAAACAACGCCTCCGGGTATCGCATGAACAACCGGCAATCGGTCCGCAGCCTTTTCTTGGCTGCCATCCTTCTCACCCCCTCTGCCCTGCTGGCTCAAGATGCCGAAATGGCATTCAAGGAAGGGATGAGTGCATTTCGCAACAGTAACTACGAAGCTGCCATCGAGCGCTTTCGAGAAGTTATTCGTCTTGACCCAACCCGGTCCGAGGCCGTTGCGCTCCTTAACTCCAGCCAGGTGGCAAAAGATTCGCTGGTCCAGTTGATGATGGCTGGTGGTGAATTTGAAACTTTCGCCCTGTCGGTGTTGGAGGCCTCACGCAACGCAGATCGTGAATTGATTACCGATACTGACGCTGCCGCTGAAGCCGCCGCTGCCTGCCTTGAGGGCAGTTATGCCGACCGTGCCAAAGCGATTTGGATTCTTGCCCAAACCTTCGGTCCCTTTGGCGTTGCTCCTCTGATTACCGAACTTGGCGGTACCGATGAACGACACTTTGCGGCGATTTACGCATTGTCACGGATGGGTAACGACACCTTGATCCCATTGCTCGCCGCCTCCAACTCAAGTAACGCCGAGGTTCGACTTGCAGTTGTCCAGGTGCTGCTGCAGCTTAACGATGACCGCGCCAACGCACGCTTGGCCGATATGGCTGCCGGTGATTCCGATGCCCGCGTACGGGTGATGGCTGAAGTGGTTGGCGGCGATGCCGCTTCTCTGCATTTTGCCCAGGCCAATGCTTTCTACCGTAACGATCCTCACATGGGGCTTGGCGAGGTTGAAAACTACGGCGTACTTTGGAGCATTGACGGTAGCAATCTGATACCGTTTGAAGTTCCAGCGGTCTTGGTTCCACTCGAACTGGCCAAGTATCACTATTCCCGTGCCTATGACCTTGGACATGCCGGTGCCGCTGCCGGTCTGGGCCAGGTTTACGCCGCGGAAGTTGCCAGCCTGCGCGCTGCCGGTGAAGATGATGGTGCCAACGCACAGGCTAACGCAGCTTTTGCACTTGGCTCATTGGCCCTCAACACCGCATTGGATTCAGCAGTAGCTTCCGGTGACCTCGCCGTAAGCCTTGAACTGGCACGGATGCTGGATGGCTATGCCGGGGCCAACTCTGCTGGCCTTAAGGCTGCTCTTGGCTCGAAAATGCCTGCCGTCCGTGGTGCTGCTGCAGTTGCCCTCGCCAACGGAGGTAGTAATAGTGCCAAGGTGGTTGCCGCGCTCGGAGCAAGTGTTCAGTTGGAGGCACTCCGTACCGTCATCATTGTTGATTCCAATGAGGCTCGCGCCAATGCTCTTGCCGATGACCTGGCTGCGGGAGGCATTACCTCCTTTGTGACCAATGACGGTACTGATGGGCTGATAGCACTGCACCGTGGATTGGCGGTAGACGCTTTTGTGGTTGCCGACCCATTGCCCGAGTTCTATGCACGCCGGATGGTCAAGGAAATTCGCCGTGATCGTACCTACGCTGATAGCGCGGTACTGGTGATTGACAATAATGGTGGGACCGGCGACATCGTCGGTGCTGAAGTCATGGATAGCGTTTCTGCTGGCGATGTGACTTCTTCATTCGCAGATTTGTACAGTGAGCGCTCCTCATTCCTGGCTGCGGCACAGGCCGCCGCAAACGCTCTGGTGGCAATCTCCGGCCGTGACGCCGAAGCCGCGTCAACTGCTGCTGATGCTCTGGCAACGGCCTGTGGTCGCGAAGATTCCATTTCAATCCCGGCAATGAATGCGCTTGCCAACTGTGGTGGAGAATCTTCTGCCATCACCTTGGTAAGTGTGGTTGGTGATGGATCGCGCAGTAACGAAGCCCGTACTGCCGCCGCCAATGCGATTGTCGCCTTTGCCATGCGTGGCGGCTCATTGCCGGCAACTGCAGGTGCCACTCTGGTCAATGCGGGTAGTGATGGTGATGCTGATTTGGCAGCATCATGCTCGCGCGCGCTCGGCGCCCTTGGCTATAGTCACGTTTTGGTGTCCTTGTCAGCCGAATAACCAGAGCGAATTAATCATTACAGGCGGTGCGGCTAAACTGTCGCGCCGCCTGTCTTTTTTGCCAGAGTAGCTCAGGGGTAGAGCTCCGCTTTCGTAAAGCGGTGGTCACGGGTTCAACTCCCGTCTCTGGCTCCAGGCGGAACAAGGACAATTAATGGGGGTTAGCGACCGGGAAAGAGGATGGTCGGGGAGACAGGATTCGAACCTGCGACCCCCTGCTCCCAAAGCAGGTGCGCTACCAGGCTGCGCCACTCCCCGATATAGGACGAAGATTCTAACAAGCTTCGGTAAAATCACACCATGCTAAACATCGGCATTATTCTTTGCGGAAATGGGCGATTTGATGGCTCTGAAATCCACGAGACCACCATCGCCATGCTCCACCTCGTTCGGGCAGGAGTCGAACTTCATTGTTTCGCACCGGATGCTCCTCAATGGGCCACTTGCGACCACTTCGACGGTTGCTCCACCCCGGAAACTGCGCGCAATATGCTGGCGGAATCCGGGCGGCTTGCGCGCGGGGACATTCAGCCTCTCAGCGCAGCGAAAGTCTCCGAGCTTGATGCGCTGGTAATTCCGGGTGGTAGCGGGGCGGTCAAAAACCTGTGTGATTTCGCTGCCCAGGGTGGCAATGGAGAGGTTATTCCAGAGCTCGGTGCTTTGCTCCGTGACTTCCATGCTGCGGGCAAGCCAATTGCTGCCATCTGCATTGCTCCCGCAATCCTTGCCCTGGCCCTGGGGAATCATGGACCAACCATTACCCTGGGAGCTTGTGACGGGGTTGCGCTTGAAGCGGCCGCGGCTGGTGCAAACATGGTTGAGTGTGCGGTTGACCATGCCATTGTTGATGAGAAAAATCTTATCGTCACCACTCCGGCCTACATTCTTGGTTCGGGTATTGGCGAGGTTGACGCTGGCATCGATGAATTAGTTCGCGGACTGTTGCGCTTGCTTGCTACGTCCCCGATCGGGCGCGCGTAGAATCCCGCCATGGCAATGGCCGCCA
>NVRO01000227.1 GCA_002400895.1 Planctomycetota bacterium | reverse complement strand
CGTCAACTCAGTCCGCAGGTCGAGCTTCGTCGTACACTGCTGCAACTTCGGCGTAAACGACTTCGCCAGGACTTGCAAGCTGCTGGTATTGAATGGATTGAAGACCCGAGTAACGCCGACTCCCAAGTTGCAGCCCGTAATCGTCTGCGTCATGAAGTGCTGCCGGCGCTGGCGACCATTGCCACCGGTGATCCGATTGCGGCGGTGTTACGCCTGACTGCCGAGGCTGATGAATGGCAACAGGCGCAGAAGGAGTTGATCCAAGCAAACACCAACTGGCGTAGCCTTCCCACTTTCTTGCGCCAACAGGCTATTGCGCATGAACTGAGAGTATTGGGAGAAACTGTCAGTCCGGCACGCCTTTGCGACCTTGAGGGTGCATTGCTCAAGCATGGCACTGCCGGAGTGGATGACATCCGCAACTTGGTATTGCGAGACCACCGGTTAAAGGTGGAATAGCCTTATTCCGGCTCTTCGTGGCTTGCTTCCTCCACCATCGCCAAGTCAAAGCTGGTGGCTTTCGGTAGCAGGTAGCTATAACCCTCATCTTCCAACCAGCGGTGGATTACCGACAATGGAACCGCCAGGCCCATGTGGGTAACGACTTGTGGGCGGAAGCTGCCGTGGGTGTAAATCTTGGCGAAGACTCCGATCAGTTCTTGAGTTTCTTCGAGGAATACACCGCCTCCGGAGTTACCGAAGTAGGCCGGGCTGGAAATCATCCAGAGCTCCTGGCCACCGACCTTCCAGTCGGTGCGTGTTACTTCACCGCGGGTGGCTTGGGCGGCGGTGCCGAGCGGGCAACCAACGGTGTAAATGGGGGAGAATGATTCGACTTCGTCGGCACGGCTGAGTGGAGCCAGGTGAGCTATCGGACCGAGGTCACGCTCGGTATCAAGACGAATCAAGGCAAGGTCGGCGGGAATGTCCTCGCACAACATTCGTACGGGTAAGCGGACTTCGTGACCGTCAATTTCGAGGTAGGCGTCGATGGTTTCTTGGTGGTTGTCGTTCACCCCGGTGCGTTCGGCGAGAATATCCCGAACCACGTGGTAGGAAGTGAGGGCGAAGTAATGGCTACCATCCTGATCGCTGCCTTTTGCAAACAGCACCGCTGAACCGACGGCATCAGCTCCGGCCAATTGGAAAACCGGATGGAGGATGTTGGCGCGAAGTTCGGCACGCGCCATTTTCGGGTCCAATCTTTGGCGGTCGAGCGCGGCGGCGGCACTGCGTGCTTGCATTTCAGTACGCATCGCCTGCAGGTTGCGTCGCAGTTCACTTTGCTTGACCCAGGCTGCGGAGAGTTCGAGCTGAATTTCTTCGACCTCGTCGTAACTTCCCAGCAACAATCCTTCCTGATTGGCAAAATCCTGCTCCAGATTGCCAAACTGGTCACTTAGCACGTTCAGTTCTGCCCGCAATTTGGTGATTTCATGATTCTGGGAGCCGCCCTGATTGCGCATTGCTTCAAGGTCCGGAAGGAGGAATCCGGCCAGTCCGGCTATCGGCAGGAGGGCAAGAGTGATGACCACAGACTTTGAGAAGCCGGTAGCGGAGGGTTTTTCCTTAGGAAGACGCAAAAACATCGTACCCTTCTATCGGACAAAGCGACTTCCTAAGTTTAGTTGTCCGGTGTAAGACTTGAATAAAGTGATAAAAGCAGGCAAATCGGGGAAAAAACGACTATTACCCGATGCAGTACAATGACTTATCCCAATCGCCCCAAGAGCCGTGGGCAGCCATAAATGCATTACCAATCAGTAGAAGAAGCCATCGAGGACATCCGCCAGGGGCGCATGCTCGTTTTGGTTGATGACCCACGCCGTGAAAATGAGGGCGATTTGGTCATGGCCGGCAGTGCGGTCACTCCTGAGGGCATCAACTTCATGCGCAAGGAGGGCGGTGGCTTGATTTGCCTCGCGCTCGAAGGAGAGATTTGCGACCATCTCGGTTTGCGTCCCCAAGTCGCAGAAAACACTTCTGCGATGGGCACCGCCTTTTT
This sequence comes from Planctomycetota bacterium, assembly GCA_002400895.1. The sequence goes on along the minus strand of NVRO01000227.1, from coordinate 1,374 downwards.
GGAGTCAATCGAAGCGCGCTCCGGAGTAACCACCGGGATTTCAGCGAGTGACCGTGCGCGCACCATTCAGGTTGCCTGTGACCCGGATACCACCCATGAAGACCTGGCCCGGCCCGGCCACATGTTCCCGCTACGGGCGCGCAAGGGTGGAGTGTTGGTGCGTCCCGGTCAAACCGAAGGCTCGGTGGATCTTGCCGTGCTTGCCGGAATGCGTGGGGCTGCAGTGATATGTGAAATCATGAATGACGATGGCTCGATGGCGCGGATGGGCGAGCTTGAAGTGTTTGCAAAAAAACACAATCTGAAAATCCTCACGGTCGAGGCGTTGATTGAATATCGCCGCCGCCGCGAAAAGTTGATCAGACGGCGAGTCGACGATGTGCGCTTGCCGACCGCTCATGGTGATTTTTTCTTCCACCTTTACGAGTCGGAAACGGATGGCAAGGAGCACGTCGTATTGACTTACAACTGGCCGCATGCGCCCGAGGATCCCGACGAAAAGTTTGTCAAACAGGAGGACCCGGTCACCGTGCGGGTGCATTCGGAATGTTTGACCGGAGACTTGTTCGGTTCCTTGCGCTGCGATTGCGGGCCGCAACTGCATGCCGCCATGGAGCAGGTCGCTGCCGCCGGAAAGGGGGTTATTTTGTATATCCGCCAGGAAGGTCGAGGCATCGGGCTTGTCAACAAGCTCAAGGCCTACAAACTACAGGACGACGGCCATGACACCGTCGAGGCCAATGAGCGTCTTGGATTCCCTCCCGATATGCGCGAATATGGCATCGGTGCGCAGATTCTCAATGATCTGGGGGTCCGCAAAATGCGCCTGTTGACCAATAATCCCAAGAAATTGAGTGGTTTGCACGGTTATGGATTGGAAATAACCGAGCAAGTACCGCTGGAAACTGAGCCTCAGGAGCACAATTTGAGCTATCTTCAGGCTAAACGGGACAAAATGGGTCACATCCTCCCTAGCGTGGAGTAGCCTTTTGCGGGGAAGAAGCCCCACTTGCGGCACGTCCAAATCAAGGTGCAGCCCGCATTGTCCATGACCAATTCCGCCAATACATCTCGCCAAGCCGGTGATTCCGCCACTGCGGGGTCGGTTTGGCAGCAACCTGGTCGGCTCGAACAGCTTTTCAAGGAGTTTGCGCCCAAGGTCTATGGCCTGGCCCTGCGTTGCGGCCTTGACCACACTGAAGCCGAAGACGGTGTTCAGGAAGTGTTCCTCAAGGTTCAGCGGCGTATCGATACATTCCGCGGCGAGGCCAAGCTTTCGACTTGGCTATATCAAGTAGCGCTGAATACGCTGCTTGATCACCGCCGTAAGGTGGTGCGTCAGACTCGGCATTCTTCGTTGGCGATTGTCGCCAA
>NVRO01000226.1 GCA_002400895.1 Planctomycetota bacterium | reverse complement strand
ACCCAGCGACGACATGCTCTGGTTCGACTTTGAAAATGGCGGGGTACTGGAAGCTGACAGCAAACGACCAAGTGGACATGCAATCCTCACCAGCAAGGCCGCATTGAGCCTGCTGCAGTCTTTCCGGGAAGACCCCAAGGCGACTATCAGAGCGAAAGATGAGGAGTTCGAAGAAGCACTTACAATCTTGGGCCAGTTCTTGCACTTCCACCTTGAACGACCACCGCGAGCATGGAATGCCCTGCGCAAGTACTCCCAGCCGCTCAACCGCCAATGACCTCATCTCCCCTTCAACTGCTGGCCGGCTTTACCCTGGCCATGCTGGGTGCTTGTTCCACGATACCATTGGTACCGCTGGGCAAAGCCGAATTGGCAGAGGCTCAAAGTCTGTATCAGACGGGCGATTATGGTGCCGCTGACCGCGCCCTGCGCAACCGTGACCGCGACCACTTTGACCGCCACAGCCAGGGTGCCTTCAGCCTGCTTGCCGGTGACATCGCCTGGGCACGGGAAGAATGGGATAGAGCGATTCTCCACTATCAGGAGTACCTGCTATTTGAAGGGGCCGCACGTACTTCCGAGCGGGTGGAAGAACGATTGTTCAAGGCCGGCATGCAGTTATTGAATGGAGACCGCCGCTATGGCATTTTCACTGACCGCACTCGTGGCGCTCGAGTACTGACCGATTTGGCGATGTGGTCTCCACGTAGCCCATGGGCCGATGAGGCACTTATCAATAACGCTAACTGGTATTTCGACGAACGTCAATTTGGGCTCGCAGCAGAATCCTACCGGATGATTTTGCAGGAACATGCTGGCAGTGAGTTCACCGACCACGCCACCTACCTGCTTGGCATGTGTTCTTACTACCGCATTACCGGCCCGTGGCTGGAAGAAAAGTTGATTGCTCAGGCCGAAAACCAACTGAGCTTCTACCTCGGCTCATTCCCCAACGGTTTGTACCGAGACCAGGCCAAAGTTGTGGTTGAACACCTGGCTGAACTTTCGGCGGAACGTGAACTGAAGATTGGTGATTATTACGACACCATTGGCAATACCCGTGGCGCACGCCTACATTACCTGGAAGCTTCGACCCGTTCCGGCACAAAAATAGCCGCTATTGCCCGGGAAAAACTTGTGCAGTTGCCACCCGCAGACGAAGTTGATACTGCTGCGAACAACTATTGACGATGCTAGCACGCTACGCCACCTCCTTGCTACTGGGATTACTGCCTTGGACCGGTGGATGCGGGTATGCGGTGGTTGACCCGAGCATGGGCAATGGGCTGACTCTCGACGTCCAGGTGCCGGTTAACGACACCAAGTGGAGAAGTATTGAAGTCGGGCTTGCCACTGCCCTGCGCAACAAACTCCAGACCTTGCTCGATGTACGTCTCGGTCATGAGCAAGCCGACCTGACCCTCAAATCCAAATTTATTTCCACCCGCCGCGGGGCCCCGGTGCGCGACAGCAGCGGTGCTGCCCTGCTCGGCAACTCCATGATTGCGGTCGAATGGTCACTCGAAGACCGCCTTGGCAATATCGTTGCCAGCGGTAGCATAGACCAGAGACTCGAGTTCCTGCCTTCTGCCGGGGAAACCGCTTATTCCGCTTTTGCGGAAATCATCGACTGGATGGCGGAATCAATCGTATTAGAAATAAATGCCGGCATCGCCGCTGATGCCGACCTACGCTGATGCCACAACCACCACAACCACCACAACCACAAGGCTCCGACAGCAAGACTCCGGGACCTCGACGCGCCCTTGGCCCGGTGCTGATGGTAGCCAGCATGCTGCTACTTTTGCTGATTCTCTACGGATCCGGCACCCCAGCCAAGCAAATCAGTGAGGATGCTTTCTGGTACCAGTTGTACACCGGACAGATTGAGAACCCGGTAATCGATGGCCCCCACACCATCGTGGCGTACCGTCGCGAGTCTGCCAATAGCGAAACCACAACAAGAATCACGGTAAGTGTCACTGACACTGCGGACATCAAGGATCGGATACGGGAAATAAATGCCCGCCAACGTGGCGACAGCCTTCCGATTAATAACTTTGTCAAAGAAGTTGAAGCGGGAAATCTCCAACCGCTCAAGGGATACCCGATTCGCCTGCGCGAACTGCAGTCTCCTGAAGACCCAACCAGCGGAGATGTCATCCGCCATCGTTTCTTCGTTGATTATGCCGACCTGAATGGGATGCATTACGCCGAAGTAATTGGCGCCAACCGTGACCGCATTGACATCCTGACATTGACCAGACTGTTACAGGATCACGGAGCTGAAATTGAAGCGGGCCTCAACTTCGACACCATCAGTTCCTTGAGGACCGAAGAGCAGAATTCCATGATGCTGTTCTTCTTTTCGACTTTCGGCCCTATTCTGTTGTTGGTGCTGCTGTTCTGGTTCTTGTTCATGCGTCAAATGCGCGGGCAGGGCGGAATGGGAGGGATGATGAACTTCAGCCGCTCAACCGCCAAGCTATACGACAAAGACACCAAATCGGAAGTCACCTTCAAGGATGTCGCCGGCATTGATGAGGCCAAGGAAGAAGTTGGTGAAATCATTGAATTCCTCAAGTACCCGGAAAAATTCAAGAAGTTGGGTGGAAGAATCCCGCGTGGGGTTCTGTTGGTCGGCGCCCCCGGAACCGGCAAGACCTTGATGGCAAAGGCCATCGCCGGAGAAGCTGACGTTCCATTCCTTTCAATCAGCGGTTCCGACTTCGTGGAAATGTTTGTTGGTGTTGGCGCTAGTCGAGTTCGTGACTTGTTCAAGACCGCACGGGAATCAGCTCCGTGTATCGTTTTCCTCGACGAAATTGACGCGGTCGGCCGCAAAAGAGGTTCCGGAATGGGTGGTGGCCATGACGAACGCGAGCAAACACTCAACGCGATCCTGGTTGAAATGGATGGCTTTGGCACCGACGGCGGCGTCATTCTGATAGCGGCGACCAACCGTCCCGACGTGCTTGACCCAGCCTTGCTGAGGCCTGGTCGTTTTGACCGTGAAATCGTCATCGACCTTCCTGATGTCAACGGCCGGACCGCAATTTTGGCGGTACACGCCGCCAATATAATCATCAACCCCGCGGTGGATTTGAACCTTGTGGCCCGAGGAACGCCCGGCTTCTCCGGTGCGGAACTCGCCGCCTTGGTTAATGAAGCCGCAATTGCTGCGGCAATGGCTGATCGTGACAGTGTCACCCAGCCCGATTTCGAAGAGGCCCGAGATAAAGTTCGTTTTGGCCGTGAAAAGAAATCACGAGTAATGGAACCTGAAGACAAGCGCATTACCGCTTACCACGAAGCTGGCCACGCGGTGGTCAACACCGTGCTCGAAGGCACCGAACCGGTCCACAAGGTCACCATCATCCCGCGCGGTATGGCGCTCGGGGCAACCATGATGTTGCCCGA
>NVRO01000008.1 GCA_002400895.1 Planctomycetota bacterium | reverse complement strand
CGGCATCGATGGTGCCACCTGGGAGATTATCGAGCCGATGGTGGCCGAAGGTCGTCTCCCCAACCTGGCGGCAATGATGAGGGAGGGGAGCTACGGACCATTGCGCTCGACTTATCCTCCCAACTCCTCCCTGGCCTGGTCTTCATTCCTTACCGGTGTTGACCCTGGTAAGCATGGCGTTTTCTTTTTCCGTGAGCAATGTCCCGGTAGCTATAAGCGTCCGGTTATCAGTTTTGATTCGATTCAAGCGCCAAGTATTTTCAATCTTGCCAGTGCCGCAGGGCGCAAAGTTGTGAGCGCCTGGATGCCTCTTACTTATCCCCCGGAACAGGTAAATGGTGTGATGATTGCCGGCCTGCTTACTCCGGATGCTCAAGCAGATTTCATTACCCCCAAAAGTGTCCGCGCCGAACTCGAAGAACGCCATGGACGAATCCCCTCCGACAACGAGCCGGAACTGTTGTTTCACACCGCCGACGCCGAGCAGGCTCTCAACTGCCTGCTGGAGACTACCGACAAGATAACGGAGGTCGCGATTGATTTGCTTGAGCGTGAAGACCCCGATTTGTTTGTAGTAGTTTTCCGCGGCGTAGATCTTGCCAGCCATCAGAGTTGGTGTTTCCAAGACCCTGCGTGGGCCCGGAAAAACCCTGCTGCCGCAGCTCGTCAGCGTCATGTTTTGGGCATGGTCTATGAGCGTGTCGATGCCGCGCTGGGACGAATTGTTGCAGTCGCTGCCGAGCTTGAAGGTGAAGTGTCTGTCGGAGTATGCTCCGACCATGGCTTTGGAGCCATCAGTCATCGTTTCTTTATTAATAAATGGTTGATTGATAATGGCTGGCTTGTGCTGAAAAAAGGTAGCGGCGGATTCGGTCGTCTGCGCCTATTGTTGGAAAAGAAATGGGCCGGTTTGATGCGGCGCACTGGTATTGCCAAAAAGCGCATGCAGCGTGGTAAAGGAATAGGTCGAGATCCGGAAGCCGCCATTCGCGACATGATTGACTGGTCGCAAACCCGGGCGTGGTCAAGTTTCTCCGGCGGCGAGGACATTGTCCTGGTCAATCTCAAGGGGCGCGAGCCGGAGGGCATTGTCGAGCCCGGTGCCGAGTACGAGGACTTGCGGAGTGAAATTATTGTCGCTTTGGAGAAAGTAAGAGGGGATGACGGTACCCAACTGATCACCAAGGCTTATCGTCGCGAAGATTTGTGGTCCGGCCCGCAGCTCCACCTTGCCCCTGATATCCAGTACATCACCCATGAGACATCGGTCAACTCCTGTGCCAATCCACTTCATCCGCGGGTTAGTGAGCCGGCGGTCGAGGGGCGCCCCGCGATGCACCGGATTGATGGCGTTTATCTATGGCAGGGAGCCGGGGTTTTCCGGGCCGGGAGCATGGAAAAAGGCCCACGAATCACGGACATGGCAGCAACCATCATGCACTTGCTCGGTTTACCGGTTGATGACCACATGGATGGGGTAGTAATGGAGCAGTGCTTCGAAGCTGACTGGTTACGGAGCAATCCGGTGCAGATGAGGCATGGCACAGTTGTTCTCAGCCCGCGTGAAGTCGCGGCCAGCACGACGGATGATGATGAAAAGTTGATCGAAACAATGCGCGCGCTGGGTTATATGGAGTAGGTTGGAACTGCTGGCGAGAAACTTAGCGATGACTTGGATGCTACCTCGTACTTTTGGACGCCCTCGCAACCTGTTGTGCGAGCCGGTTGTCACCGACGAATTGCCGGCCAAGCAAGCCGGTTGGTGGGGGCAGAAACCTGACCAGTTGGTGCCGGGAACGGTTGCTCTGTTGCAATCGGCTGAAGCCGGCCTGAGGGAGTGGCAAGATGGTTGTGATTTCCTGCTGGCGGCATGGCCCCAAGCAGGTGCTGAACATGCAGACCTGCTTGCTCTTCTTGATGCGCTTCCCTTGACTACTCCGGTAGCGCTTTTTGAGAATCAGGTGACGGTACTGCCAAACTTGGTGGTTGCCAGTCCCGATTGCGACCCGGCGGGGGCTGATAATGCTGCCGCTGGTTTGCGGGTGCTGCGCTCGGCGCTGCGTCATCAAGGATGTGGCCAGGCGGAAGCTCTGGTGCTGTTGCCGGCTGGTCGCATGCGGTTGATTTTGCGCGGTTCATCGATGGCAGTCAAGCAACCGGATGCGGCGGGTTCACTGCAGAATCGTCGTTACTTGCATCATTTACTCGACCATGCACGCTCATTGAGTTTGTTGCAGAGTCTTCTGCCGCTTCCATCCAATCGGACTGAACACGGTGACCAGACAGCAGCCCGCCGCAGTTTGTTTTTGGCACCTCATTTTGACGATGAGTGTTTGTTGTTTGCCAGCGCCCTCCATCAAGCCCAGCAACGCGGAGACCAGATTCGTTTGTTGTGGATGACTGACGGGGGAGAGAACGGTGATATCCGCTCCCGCGAAGGCGCTGCTGCTTGTCGGACTCTAGGGATTGAACCTGGTCAGTGCCTGGGTGCTCCTGAATCGAACTTGCGTGCGCGCGGCAAGGCGCTAAGGGGATTGCGCCACCACTTGGCGGAATTTCAGCCGCAGGTGATTCATCTTCCCTGGTGGTTGGACAATCACATCGACCACTACGAAGTCTCGCGCTTGCTGGCTGCGGCCTTGCCCGACAATAGTGGTGACCTCCAACTCGGATTGAGTGGGCTATGGACTCCGCTGCCGCGGGGAATGGCCGCAGCTGACGGTGGTGAACCGCATCCCAGCCAACTGGAGGCGATTGCATGCCACACCAGTCAACTTGCCGAACTTGACTATGTTGCGGTCTCCTGTGGACTCATCAAGTGGCAGGAGAATGAATCACTCTGGTGCTTGTCGGCTCGCGATTATTTCGGCGCTTTCAAGCGTTCCGGTAGCCATCGCCGCTGGTATCGTTAATCAGGGACTACTCGTTATTGAACAAGCTGTCACTTACGTCGGGAGCAAGCAGCAGTGAGCGTTCAGCCCACTGGATAGCGCGCAGAGTCTCAGATACCAGGCGTAGCCATGACCCGTATTTCGCTGCCGGGGCACGAAGTACATATACATAATCACCCGGTTGAATCATTGGTATGGCCGGGCTGACATCTGGTGAATCCGGATCGAACAGCGAGTCCAGGCCGTAAGCGCGTACTTGGATCTCTTGATTCACGAAGCGGGCAAGTACGACACCGGTGGTGTCACCTTCACTACTGATGCCGCCAGCCTGAGCAATGACCTCGAGCACGGTGGTGGTAGGGGTACTAAGCGGGTAGACCCCGGGTTGGTTGACCGAACCGAGCACCGTGACCTTGCGGTTCAGGCTCAGAGTAACCGTGACCGCGACCGATGGATTGACCAGGTAGGAGGCGTATTCGGCGGTGATGAGGAGACGCAGCTCCGATTGACTTCTACCGAATACATCCATGTCCTCGGTAAACAAGTGGCAGAAAAGATTGCCCTGCTCGTCCACCGTGTAGGTGCGGCTGAGATCGGGTTGATTCCAAACATCTACCGCTACCGAGTCGCCCGGACCAATCTTGAATGTCCCATTACGGATTTCATTGTTGATGTCAGGGGCAAACGGCAATAGCGTAGAATCCTGGTCAAGCCGGGGCTGGTCGATAATGGAATAATCCGGCGGTCCCTGGCAGCCGTTAAGAACTGACAGTAGTGAGCAAGCGAACAGAATCAGGGCGAGGCGCATGTCTTCTTGAGCATTGTTTCAAATTTCACCCTCGGATTAAATACATTTGTCATTAGCAAATGACCCGCCTCGCCATTCTCGGAATCGACGGAGCCACCTTTGAGATCATTAATCCCTTGGTGGCGGCGGGAGAATTGCCAAATATTGCCCGTTTGCTCGCCCAGGGTGGCCAGGCGGTGCTCGAATCCGAGACCCCGCCGATTACTCCTCCGGCCTGGGTTTCGATGATGAGCGGGCTGAATCCCGGTCGGCATGGGGTCTACAACTTTGTCCGCCGGCAGCTTGGCAGCTACCAGACCCCGCTGAATGACAGCCGCTCCTATCAGGGCTGCGGGATTGCCGAGGTGCTTGCTCGTCGCGGCTGGAGCAGTGGGTTGCTCAACGTTCCCATGACCTACCCACCTCAGGGTGTTGGGGAGTTGGGTGCCAATAGTTTTGTGATTTCAGGAATCCCGTGCCCACGTAGTGGCTCCAGCCTTTTCAATCCTCCGCAGCTTGAAGATCTGTGTCGGGAATTGATTGAGCGTGATTACCGCTGCGACCTTGATTACGCCCCTCTTCAAGGTGACCATGAAGGCGAGGTCGACGATCTTTCCCGGTATGCCGAACTACGCGACGAACTTTTTGCAATAGAACGGGAACGTATGTGTCTGACACAGGGATTGCTGCGTCATCACAGCCCGGATTTTTTCTTTACCGTAGTCGGCCTGACCGATCGATGCCAACATTGGTTCTGGAAGTTTCAGGATGAATCACATCCGGGATGGAGTGAGGCCGGCGCCAAGTTGTATGGAGAAACCATTGCTGACGCTTACCGCCTGGCCGACGAGTTTCTCGGCATGTTGCGCACCGAAGTCGGTGAGTCGGTGCCGATTGCGATAGTTAGCGACCATGGCTTCGGGCCTCACCACTGGGACTTTCACATCAATACATGGCTGGAACAGGAGGGCTTGTTGGTACGGCGCAAGACACCTTATTGGCGTCTTGGTCATTCCCGGATTGCCGGAATAAAAATACCGCGCCCGCGCCGACAACATGGACCAAGCCTGCTTGATGTTGATTGGAAACGCACCAAGGCATGGTGTTCCTTGCAGGGAATTTGTCTGAATATTGTAGGCCGCGAAAGCGAGGGCATGGTGTCACCGGACCAAGCTACTGCGATGCTGTCTGAAATCGAGCAACGCCTGCTGTTGCTGCGATTGCCTGATGGGAGCAAGGCCATCGACTTCTTTGTGCGTGGTCATGAGTTCTATTCGGGGCCGCGGGTGGCAGAAGCTCCGGATTTGCAATTTCAAATGTCCGGGCTGGAATGTTTGCCCAGGGATGATTGGGATTCTCCCAACTTGTTCACCCAACGCCGCAATGCCGGGATTTCCGGAACCCACCGCTTTCCCGGGATTTTTGCCATTGCCGCTCCCGGGGTGAAGGCCGGAGTCAAGCTCAAGGAGATGCACATCCGCGATACCACACCCACCATCCTGCACCTGCTGGGCGAAGATGTTCCGAGTTGGATGGAGGGGGAAGTACGCGCGCAGCTTGGAGCCACCAAGCGCGATGTCCAGATCGCGGTTGAAGACTACCCCGGGCCCCAACATGCGGTGGTTGGATCCGTGTTCGGGTCTCAGGAATCCTCCGACATTGAAGAGTCATTACGCGGCTTGGGCTACTTGTAATGCTTGGATCCATCTTTCTACTGTTACTGTCACAAGCCGACGCGCCCCAGTCGCCACCCACTGAGATTGTCTCCGCCGACTTTCGGATTGATTTTGCTGACGCAGGAAGGCCAATCCCGGCGGGGATTGGCCGCGGCATTAATGACCTTTCCAATGCCAGCGCCGGAGTTTGGCAGGCTTGGTCCGATGCAATCCAACCGCACGATGGCTTGGCCCGTATCTGGATTGATTACAGCAAGGGTCCGATGGCCAAACAGACCGCAGCGGGCTTGCGGGCAAGGGATGCTGGCATGAACGTATTCCTGGTGGTGGTTGGCGACCCTGCTCACAAGGGTATTGGCCATGAACAGGTTGGCAAAGCACCGCTGGATCCGGCCGCATGGGCCGAACGCGTTGCTGCCGATGTCCGCACACTGCTCAGTGCCGGTGTTCCGCTTACCCATGTCGAAATATGGAACGAACCCAATTTTGCCGGGCAGTGGGACGGTGGTGCGGAGAGTTTCGGGCAGTTTTTTGCCCTTGCCGGGAAGCGCTTGCGTGAATTATTCCCCAAGCTCGAACTTGGCGGCCCGGGCATGGCTTCGGCATCCGGAGCTGCCTACGACTGGTTTGCCGCAATGGCTGGTGCCAGCAAAGAAGTGGGGTTTACGCCTGACTTCCTCTCCTGGCATTTTTATTCAAGTTATCCCGGTGACCTCGAAAGCTGTCGGTTCGGTGAGCGCATTGCTGCCACCGCCATCTCCGCCGGGCTTCGTAAACCGGAGTTRATYTTGTCGGAATGGAACATTGATTTGCCCCACCCGACCGCACCGGAGTGCGATGACCACCGCGCGGCGGCATTTTTTGTCGGGGTTAATTCCTTTCTGGCGCAAACTGAAGCCAGTCATAGTTTGTTCTTYTTCTTGCAGGATGGTTTTTGGGAAGCTACCAAGGATTACGCAGGCGAGTCGGTAGGGGTGTATACCTTGCACGGCGGTCCCAAAGCAGTACTCAACGGGATGCGGATGTTTCGTACCGCCAGCTCGCTACCAATGGTTGCGGTMGAGCGCAATGCACCCTGGAATATCTCATGTTTGGCAACCCGWTCGGAGGATTGTGGATATCTCCTGCTTAGTAATTCATTCGGTCAAGCTGAAAAGAGAGCCCGCCATTACGTTGACGCTAACGGGGTTGATCTGGGTGTTTACCGCGGCAAGGATGTGTTGCTGCGTGCTTTCTTGAGTGGGCGTACTGGTTGGAACAAACTAGGAGCTCCGGCCAAGGATTTGCCGGTGTGGGAACAGGCCAAGGCATTGTTGGTGGAAAGCCGCAAGGAAAGTGCAATGACCCAGCGGCCAGTACGACTGGAGCTTGAAGGTGCGGTACCGCGCCCGGTGCGTGCATGGAGAATTGATGATCATCATTCCGACCCGCACGATGACCCGGATTTCATGGAGGTCTTTCGTGCGCAGGCAATCAATGCGCCAGCTCGCGCAGCGGAGCGGACTCTGAGTGAACTTCAACTCGATGATGTGCCGGCTAATCAGCTTGAAGTGGTGCGCAAGGCACTCAGCGGAGCAAGCCCCGGCGAAATGTTGACCAAGCTGAATGAGCAACGAATTATCCTGGGAGGAGAGTTGCACTCACGAGTTGCTTCGTTGATGCGCAAACACTTAATTGCCGCGCAGAATGAAGTTCCCACCAGGTTGAGCCGGCACCCCCAAGCCCAACTTGCCGAAGTCGGACTGGCCGACACGATTCGCCGCGATGGACGTCAGCTGGTGGTGGACCTGCCACCCTGGTCGGTGTTGCTGATTGAGTTCGACTTTGGTCGCGAGCAATGAGAGCTTTAATTTCCCCACGGGCTGGAGGAGCCATAGCTGTCGGATTGCAAGTGCTGCTGGCGCTGATTGTGGGGGTGGTCCTCGGGCGCATGGTGGGCATGGATGCCCTTTATGGCTTCGGATGGCAGCGTAGTTTGCTGGGTCCGTCTCCGCCTCTGATAAATGACTTGCCCTTCGTATTCAGTATTGGTGGAGTGCTCGGGGGGCTTGTGTTGGTCGGATTTCTTGCCTGGGTCAGGTCGTCTGGTGGGTGGGAACAACCAGCAATCGGGCTGTTGTTCTTTTCACTTTTTTCCGACTCCGTGTTCGGGGTATACCAGCTTGGTTTGATTCTGGTGGTTATGGTATTGGTGGCACGAATCTTGCGGGGACAACAGGTTGATTACCGTCCGAGTCCGGCCTTGCTGCCAYTGATTTTGGTAGTGCTGGTGTACCTGACCACCTTCGTGCATACTCGCACTCCCGGTGCTGCGCTTGCAGACTTCAACTTTCGCATGTTATTCCTGCTGGCAGTTCCATTATTGCCGGCAGTATTGAATAGTCGCCGACATCTGCAGATGGTGTTCAGGTTCATGTTGTGGGGTGCCTGTATTTCGGCAGCAGTCGGAATAGCTCAGTTGGTGGCATCTTTGGCAAGTGGTCAACTRCTTACTTTTGGCGACCCTGATTTCAATCGGATCAGCACCCCGCTCGGTACCATGCCGCGCTGCACCGGGTTAATGTTGCATCCAAATCAACAATCAAACGTGCTCGGCGCAGTTGCTCTGTTGGCCCTTTGGTTTGGTTGTGCGCCGCGAGAACGCCTGTCGGGCAAGCGGATTTGGCTGTTGGGCGCTYACCTGCTGCTGTGTCTTGGAGTACTTGTAACCTTCTCCCGCTCCGGTTGGCTGGCGCTCGGGGTTGGCTCGMTGCTGGTGCCAATATTCCGTTGGCACAGGCTTTCAGTGTGGTATCTCGGTGGCCTGTCGCTTATCGGTCTGGTCGGATGGCAAAGCGGATTGCTTGAGCTTGCCTTTGCGACKGTKCGTGACATGAATGCCAGCTCCGCCAATTTTCGCTGGCACATCGATCATCTTGCCTGGGAAGCTTTCACGACTGCCCCCTGGTTCGGGCTCGGAGTTGGTGGRATCATTGATTTCAACAATCCCTACCATCTTGAAATACACAATACTTATCTGCAAATATYGGCGGAGATGGGGATTGCCGGTTGTCTCGCTTTTGGTCTGCTTGCAGGAGTAATCGGGATGCGTCTGCTTTCCCGGTTCCGCCGCAAGGTATCGGTGGCCGATGGCGAATGGTTGATCGGGTTGTGTTTGGCCTCGACCATGCTTTTGCTGCAGAACATGGTGGCGATGTTCCTGTGGGTTAAATTCTTGTGGGTCTGGATTGCTCTGATTGAGGCCAGCATTCTCGTATCCTTGCGCGAAGAGGAGTCCGCGTCCCTAGCTGCATGAACCCAACCGAAGATTTCGCTGCCCTGTTTGCCGCCATCTATCGACGGCGTCGGACCGTTTTCCTGGTGCTGATTGCTGCTCTCGGGAGTGCCTGGTACTACCTGCAAGAAGTTCCGCCAATGTTCCGTGCCCGCGCGGTACTGCTGGTTCCTGGTGAGCTCACCAAGTTTTCCTTGAGCAATGAGGATTCCAATCTTCCCACCGGACCGGTACTGCCGGATGTGAGTGAGGATACCCGGATCGGATTGTTGGGGCTGTTTCGGAGCACTCGGGTTGTTGAAGCGGTAGCCGCTGAATTTGACGGCTTGAATGCGGATTATTTGCGCCAGCACGTTGTCGCCGATATTGACGCGACTCAGCAGTTGGTGGTAGTTGCAACTGATACCGACAAGACCAGGGCAGTGGCGCTTGCCAACCAGTTTGTTGCAACCTTTGTTGCTGAAATGCAAACTATGGCCGAGCGGGCACCACGCGCTTCGTTGCAAGTTTTGGAAGTCGAAGAAGTGGTGGCGTGGGAAGCTCTTGCGGTAGCCGATGACCAGCGACGCCAACTGCTCGAACAAATGGGCAGTCCCGACCCGAATCTCGATATCAGTTTGCTCAGTAGGGAGCGACAACGGTTGCGGATAGCTTTGAACGACTTGGAGGTGGAGGAGGCCCGGCTGATGGCACAGCAACCGATCATCGAACAGGCGATTGCTTCGCGTCCGGATTTTGCTCTCGCCCGGCGCACGGTTGCGGAAAACCCCGCCTACCAGGAGGCCCTTGATGCTGCCGCGGATGCCCGCACTTTGTTGGCGGTGGCGCGGGTCAACTATCAGGACAAGCATGTCAATGTTCAACGGGCAATCTTACGGTTACAGCAGGCCGAGCAACGCGTTGTCGATGAAGCTCGGCAACGCTTGGTTACGGCTAGCGAAGAATTTCAACCTGATTCGCAGGCACGCCAGTTGGTATTTAAGGCGGTCGAACTTGAGGCCGGCTTGGCGGGGGTGGCCCCGGCGCGAGCGCGGCTTAGCGAACAGTTGCAAGTGGTGGATGCGTCATTGGCGCCGTTACCGGGGCATCGCCTCGAGCTTGCGCGTATGGATGCTGAAATCACGCGGCTTCGTGAGCATGCCACCCGCGTGAGTGAGCGCAAGGACGAATTGCGCCTGGCTCTTGATGTCGGTTTCGACTTTACTTATATGGATGAGAAGCGTCTTGCGCGTGAAGATATGGTCACGGAATTGCCCAATTTCACCTGGGCAATGGTGTTCGCCAGTCTGGCAGGCCTGGTGGGCGGGGTGCTGTTGGCGCTAGGGCAGGAGATTGTCGCTCTGACTCGCCGACGCTTGCCCTTCTAGGCACTATACATTTCCATTTCCGGTGGGATGGCCACGATTGCTTGCCCATCCGCGTCGATTGCGAACCCGGTAGTATCCGGCAAGTAATAGCCTTCCGAATTGACCAGCCCGATGGTCTTGTCGATTGCTGCTTGTTGTTCGTGGTTGGCCAGGGAGAGAGGCGAGCCATCAAGCCATAAGACATCTCCCCGGTAGCCGAGGCTCTTCACTGCCGGGAGGCCGAACAGTTCAAGCAAATGCAGATGCCGATGGGCACAACTGGCATCACGCATGGAGTGCATTTGAATTTGCCAGATTCCACCGCATTCAACTGATATTGCGACGGTGGATTTGGCAAGAATGGTCAACTTGCCGTGGGGAGGTTCGAAACCGCGCCGCAGTATCCCATCCTCGAGAACGCGAAAGTCGGAACATTCGCGAAGGGCACGACTGGAGCGGCGCCACATCCGTCGACAACGATGACGGGCCGCCGCCGCGTCCAACTTCTGGTGGGAAAAGCGTGCCGGCCAAGCCGCCCAAAACCGCTGCCAGGGAATCGGGGGGGCTTCGGATTGGATAATTTGTTCATGACTGTCAACAAAGTCCTCCAACCATTGGCCGCGCCTGGACGGGGGAAAGGCTGCCAACAACCTCACCAGGTCGCGCCACTGGATGATGCGAGGGCTGGCTTGATTGAGACGGAAGCGTGCGGAACCAAAATCCAACGGCAGCGCCTTTCCGTCCTTGGTCCAGACAAAATCATCCGGGCTGACATCTTTATCACTCCAGCCACGCAAATGAAGGGCGGCAATCTCACTACCCCAGGACCTGGCGTCAGGTTCAAATCCTTCGTCCTCTATCCAGGGGCGGGCAAACAGCCCCAGCTGTTGGTGTGCTTGTTCGGCGATGGAATCTTCATAGCCGCAACGCAGCGCTGCTTCAAGTTCACGTAATGCAGGCGCTTTACTGATAAGACGTCGGAGTATTTCATACGAGCGATGGGGGTGATATAGCTTGAGGACCCAGTCCTGGCTGAGGGCGGAACTGTCTTCAGCGGCAACCCTCAACACCGTTCGAGCCGGGGAATGGCGTAAAATCACGGGTTTGGCAGAGGCTTCACTCCACAGGAGGGCCAACTGTTTATCGCGCACCTGCTGGGCATGCAATAACTCCCTAATCCTGACCAGGTTGATGCGGGCAAGTTCCTGCATGTCAACATCCTACAATCTTGGGCGTGAGCAGTTCCGCCCGCCGTCATGTGATTTCTCGTGCATATTTACGGGAGATTGGCCAGCACTTGTTGCTGGTGCTTGGTGGCGCCACATTTTTGGCGTCGCTGGCGGCGGCGGTGCGGGCTTCCAGCACCTCACAGGGCGCTCCTTTGTGGATTTCCCTGAGTCTGCTTCCTCTTCTTATTGCCAACGTCCTGCCCTACCTAATCCCGATTGCACTGATGACTGCGGTGGTCATTTGTTACGGTCGCATGGCTGCCGACGGTGAAGCGACTGCCCTGCGGGTGGCCGGAGTGTCCCCCTGGCGCTTATTGTTCCCGGCATTGATTGCCGGAGCAACGGTCGGCATTCTTAGTTACCCATTGTCATCCCAATTGATTCCTCGGGCATATGAACAGATGCGGGTACTTAGCAACCGGCTGAAAGTGGCTGCTCTTGAGAATACTAATCCGGGCTCTTCCGGTTTGCATTTCCGTGGTCTTGATATGAGTTGGAGTCGGGTTGCAGCGGATGGTTCCTTTCTGGATGTAGTTCTGACTCATCAGGATTCTCGCAATCATCGGGCTTTTGCTTTTGATGCCCTTGACACCGAACTCAATCCGAACGACCCCGGGAAGGGGCGTTTGCGGTTGCGCGCCGACCGCGCGACCATGGCTTTAGGTGAGGGCCAGATGGAGTTTACATTTTGGGGTATGCGTACTATCAGTGAAGGTGTCGATGGGCAATCCGCCTGGTCATTGCGCAATACCGGACCTGCCATTTTGCGTTTCGATCTGGATGGGATACTTGGAGAGTACGGGATGCCTGACAAGGGCGATTTGTACACCAGCTCAGAGATGCGGCATCGTTTGTCGAATCCTGGGGAAGTCATCTCACCGGTCTTGGAGCATGCTTTTCGATATACCCTGATGCGGAGAGTAGTGATTGCCCTGGCTGCTATTCCGATGGCAATGCTCGGGGCATTGCTGGGATGGCGGATGCGTAAATCCGGTCTGCTCGGTGCTTTTCTCGGCACCTTTGCGCTGCTGTTGTTCCTTTACTATCCACTCTTCCTGCTCAGCGACAGTCTTAGTTTGCGTCCGCAAATAAACCCCGAACTCGCAGCCCTGGTGCCGTTGATCGGGCTGTTTATTGCATGTGTCTTTGGCTCAAGGTGGTTGCGGCGATGTTAAAGCAGCGTTTCGACCTGTTGGTCTTCCGCACCTTTCTGATTCACTGGGCGGTGGTTGCGGCACTTTTGCTGGGACTGTTTGCGGGCCTGGATGTGCTTGGGCATGGTGATGAAATAGGAGAATCAAATCGTTTGTATGGGGGCATTTTCTCCGAACTGGTTACCTATTTCCTACTCAATCTTCCGTTTCAACTGGTGCAGTTCGCCCCCTATATAACCTTGTTGGCGGGGATGGCAGCAGTCATGGGATTTTCGCGCACTCGCCAATGGACCCCAGTGTTGACTGCCGGGCGTTCGGCTGCTCGTGCACTACTTCCCATGTTTGTCGGAGCCTTGTTGATTGGAGTGTCTCTGGTTGCGGTACGTGAGGTGCTGTTACCCCAAATTGCAGGACAGCGGGAGGCTTTGATGCGCAAGGTCTTTAACCAACGGGAATGGGAAATGTCGGGTTTGGCAATTCGTACTTCTGATGATTCTCGCCTGCAGGCCGGTCTTTTTATTCCTGAACAAGGAATTATCAGAGGATTCGAACTTTATTCGCGAAGTTTTTCGGATGGGATTGATCCTTTTCCCAGTGACCGATTGTTGCTGGCCGATGTGGCGCGGTGGGATGGGGAACGATGGTTGTTGGAAAACGGCAGGCTGATTGACTCCGATAACAACCGGCAGCAAGTTTGGGATTTTAAGCATCAAGAACTGACTCCCACAGATCTGGTCGTGGCCTATTTCTCATTAGTGGCGCCGCTAGATTTGTCAGCTGCCCAACTCAGCGATGTCCTCGCACGAGACCCCGGGCATCGCCAAGCCGCCACTTTGTTGTGGTCGCTACGGGCTGCGCCCCTTGTCCATCTGATTCTGTTGCTACTCGGRATCCCATTTGTATTTCGTTTCGACCGTCGTTCGGCAATTGACGGGTTTGCCTGGGGATTACTGTTGTCGATGCTTTATTTCGTGGCCGAAATAGTATTCCTGGATATGGGCGCACGTGGTGCAATTTCGCCATTTTTGGGTGGTACTGCCTCCAGTTTCATCTTTCTGTCGGTGGCGCTGATGCGGCTGGCACGGCAACCGGGGTTGATTGCCGGTAACCAACCCGGCATGATCGGCAAAAGCCCGGCATTATCCGAATGAAATCACCCTTGCTCGTCGTCACAATGGGGTCCATGCGCGGAATTCTRACCCTGCTACCCATGCTCCTGTGTGCCTGCCAGCAAGCATCCCTTGCTGACGAAGGCGACCGCCTGTTCAAGTTCGGTCGGTATACCGAAGCACTTGATGCTTACCGTGGCGCACGTGSYGCAGAAGAGGAGGTAATGCTGTTGGACCGGAGGATTGATGAGACCAAGATCAGAATTCTGGCTGCATATGTTCGGGTCGAACTTCAGCTKCACCATCCCTTATCCGGACTGGAAATATTGAAGGTGGCTGCGCAGATTCGTCCGGGCCATCCACTGCTCGAAGAATTGAGATTACGATCTCGCCGTCAGATTGCCGATGACCTCTCCGCGGATGGTCGTGTATTGTTGGACGCGGACAAGCCCGATGCAGCAACCGCGCGTTATCTCCGGGCTCTCGATTGGGATTCCGAAAATGCTACCGCGATTGAAGGTCTGCAACTATCCCGCGCCCGCTCCCWRGTCCTTGAGGAAACCGGTGAGGAGTATTTTTTCATAGGACTGAGCGAACTCCAAGGTGAACACCAKGCTCGWGCGCTTACCGCGTTTAGRAACGCTACCAACTACCACGGTAAATCCGGTCGTGCCGCCGAACAAGTTGCAATGTTGTCGCGGGCGATTGCGACCCACAGCTTGCGTGCGGCCCGAGTTTATGCATCCGTTGGTCTGGCTGGACCGGCGATTTTGGCTGCCCGCGATGCCAATCGCCTGGTTCCCGAAGATCCCGCTGCCGCGGAATTGGTTGCTGCGCTGGAAATAGAGTTGGAGGCTGCTGCCGACCTCGATAGCGCAGACATCTCCACTCGTGGGGGGCGGCTAGTTCGTGCTCAAGAGTTGCTGGATGAAGCTGCGGCTTCCGACGCGGCGGTCTTTCACAATCGCGGGATTGACGTCGGGATGGCAATAGCCAACAAATCCGATCAGCTTGATTATTTGTTGGCCCGTTCTTGTGAGCTTGACCAGCAAATGATGCGAGCTCAGGAACTTTACCGGGGCATTCTCGCGCGCAACCCTGAGCATATCCTCGGTGACCTTAGCGTGCGGCTGAACCAGGTTGCAGCCGCCATCCGCAGTGCGCGGGCATTACAACAGGAAGCTGCGCTGGCGCGCGCTGCCGGTGAACTAAAACGTAGTGAGGAACTGCTCGCCGAATCTCGATTAATCGCCAGGGACCTGAAATAAAGTGGCCCCCGGCTGGTTGGTGGAGACGAGGGGATTCGAACCCCCGACCTTCGCATTGCGAACGCGACACTCTCCCAACTGAGCTACGTCCCCGTGTCGTTGCCAAGCAAAGGCGACAACGAGCGGCATACGATACGCTTTCCCCAGGCCCTCGTCCATGACCTCACCTGCTCCAATCCCACTCGCTGCACTAGCTTTCGACGTTCGTCCGGGCGAAGTCGAAGCCAACTTGCAATGTGCTCTGGAGGGGCTTGAAACCGCCGCCAATCAGGGTGCGAAAATATTGGCGTTGCCGGAAAAATGGAGTACCTCTTTTCTTCCCGAGTTCAGTGAATCTGTGCGGGATGAGAGTGATGCCGCACTGGCGACCATCCATCAACGGGCACGAGAACTCGAGATGGTGGTGGTCGGATCTGCTCCGGGTGGAGATGGTGCCAAGCCATTCAATGAATTGCATTTTCTCGGAGCCAGTGGAGATATCCGTCCCTACTGCAAGCGCACTCTCTTTTCACCTACCGGAGAAGGACGCCAATGTGCGGCGGGCACCGCAACGCCGACCACGGTCAGCACCCCTCCTGGGAGGATATGTGGGTTGATTTGTTATGACTTGAGATTCCCCGAACTGACTCGTAACTGTTTTTGGGATGACGCCGATTTGTTGGTGGTTTGCGCGCAATGGCCAACTCCTCGCGCTTCGATTCTGGAGTTACTTGCGCGTGCCCGCGCTGCTGAAAACCAGATGTGGGTGTTGGTGTGTAATCGCGCTGGTGCGGCTTCCCTGGGTGACAATCGAATCCTCGATTTCCCCGGCACCGCCATGTTGATTGATCCTCTTGGCGAGGTTCGAGCGCGGCGGGACGACGGCGGATTGCTGGTGGCGGAGGCCGACTTGGTGCTGAGTGCCGAGGTGCGCAAAGCGGTACCCTGTCGCCGTGATGCCACCATGGCGGGATTGAAACCATGAGTACACCGACTGATTGGACCGGTGCAGACATTGTTTTTTTGGATTGTGATTCAACCATGTCGCGGATTGAGGGAATTGACGAGTTGGCATTACGCGCGGGAATCGACGTCGCCGCTCTGACTTCCCGGGCAATGAGCGGGGAACTTCCCCTGCACCAGGTGTACCGCGAGCGCTTGAAACTGATTCAACCCGGAGCCGAGGATTTCGCCTGGCTGGCTGCTCTATACGCGGAAACTGCGCTGCCGGGAGTAGCCGAAACCATCGCTGCCATCCAGGGTCTGGGCATTCGCGTTTGCGTAATCTCCGGAGGTTTGTT
>NVRO01000225.1 GCA_002400895.1 Planctomycetota bacterium | reverse complement strand
GGAGACCTGGGATCCAAGCGCATGCTGATCAACTTCGGACCGCAGCACCCCGCCTGTCACGGGACGCTGCGGCTGGTGATGACCCTCGACGGCGAGAAGGTCAATTCCGAAACCCTCAACCACCGGCACGCCCTGGCCCTCGATCCAATCCATGTAGGGGTTGAACAGGAACTTGGCTTCGCCTACTCCGATATTGATGCCTTGTTGCATCTGCAAGTTGATCGTCGATATCCAAGGAAGCAGTTATTAGAAGTCGGTTTTAATCCCGAGCTAATCGACACCCTCAGCAAGCGCGTGCGCGAGAATCAATACAAGCGTAGGCCTCCTGTAATTGCCAAGCTGGCAAACCGCACCATCAATCTTGACTATCGCTACGCCCGTGACTGGGGCGCATAGACGTAAACCGTTTCGGCGAGCAACCGGGTCAGGCGGCGTCTTCGCACACCAACGCTTCGCAAAGCGCTTCGAGGTCAGTGTCAAATATTTCCTGACGACTTATCGGGCCGAGTTCGCGAAAACGACAGTACTCTGCAAATGATGCTACTTCCAAATACTGCCGATAGTTCATCGGCTTGTCAAAGCGTTGGCGAAACGGAACTGGAAGTTGGCTGCCGTCGTCGGCATTAATCAGAATGCTGCGTGCGCGGCGACAAACATCAACTGTGCCGTCAAGGTTATGCAGGACTTTACGCAGTCTCTCGCTGTCGCCTCCCTTCCGCTCAATCCTGTGCTGCACCTTGGTGCGGGCAATCTCAAGCACTGACAAGAGTGACTCGACTTTGTTGAGCAACTCACGGCGATAGGCCGGATCTGTCAAGCGGTGAGCCGGAACTGAGGGTATTGGGTCTTGCATCATCCAGGGGGGGTGGCTGGTCAGGAGACACAAGTTGCTCTCCTTTACTGTTGAAATATTACCCCGCTAATTTGCCCCTTGCCGGGAGAATTGCCCGTGATTACTGTCTTTTTAATAGGTTGAAAGCGCCCGCAATAGAGGAAATTCCTGGCGGAATTCGGCGAATTCAATCATCGCCGCCAAGCGATCTCCGACATAAGGGTCGCCCATATATCCGAGCGACAAGACCAGGTGGGCGCGACGATGCGGATTGTTATCGGTTGATTTCTGGCGAAGCGCTGCAGCAACCTGGTTGAAGGCAGCAGCATCTCGGTTCAACCGCAACGCCTCGGCCGCACTGCGGCGCACGCTGTAGTCGCGGTCATCAATCAGCAACCTGGCCAACATCGCAGCCGATTCTTTGGAGCCGTGAAGGCCGAGGCCAAAGGCGAGGCCGCGGCGAGCATCAACTTGGGCAGAACTGGTGTCGTAAAACTTCTTCATCGACGCCAATGCCTTGTCGCCGCCCAGCCGTCCAAGTGCCATACACAAATAACCCGCAAAGTCCGGATTGATTCCTGCAACCGCAAGAGTATCGCCGAGCTGTACCACCGCGCGTTGGTCCCCGTAGAACCCCAGCCCGAGGGCAATCGCACCACGTAGCCGTTCTTCGTCACGGCGAATTTTAAGGTCGTTAATATTATCCACCTTGAAGAGGTCTATCTGATTCCTCGAAACAAACGCGCTGAACAGGGCGTCCGCTTGAGAATCGCTCTGCGACAGACCAACACCAAGACCCCAAGCTGCCCGCAGTTGTCGGTGCTTGGTGGAGGCGTCGGCGAATCGTTTGAATACCACTTCCGAGCTTGCTCCTCCAAGACGGCCTGCGGCAAACATGCAGTTCATCATTGTTTGGATGTCTCCCCCTTCAAGCAATCGGGCGGCCAGGGCAGGGACGGATGCAGGGTCACCAAGAGCTCCGAGGGCTTGAGCGGATGCACGCTGAATTAATAAGTCGTTTGAGTGCAGCTGATGGGACAACCAGGGGCGCGCACTCGGGTCTCCAATCGCGCCCAAAGCCCAACAAATCAAGCCCCGCACTCGACGCGAAGCAGAAGCGGCGCTCGATTCCAGCTCACCAAAGGCCTCCATTAATTGGGGTACAAAATCCTCCGACCCCTGCAATCCCGCAGCCCAGATCAATGCTTGAAGTAATTTTTCTTGTGATCCGAAAAGACGGTCGGTTTTCAGATTTCGATCAAGTGAAACCTTTAGGAGCTCGCCACCTTCGCGACGGGAACTCAATCCAATGCCGATAGCGGCAAAACAGCGGTCGGAAGTTGGCAGGCCGGGGTCTGACCAATGCTCCGCCAGGAACACCAAAGCGCGGTCGTTGTCAAGCAATCCGAGTCCGAGAAATGCGGCCTGTCGAACTTGAGCTATCGGGTCAGTGGCCAGGTCTTTTAATGCGTCCAGGCCGTTCGCCTCGCCAATGCGACCGAGCGCCAAAGCGGCAGCTTCGCGAACTCCTGGAAAAGGCGAGTCGATTTCTGCCAACAGCAACGGCACTGCCTGGCCAACAACTTCGTCGCGGGTTAAGGAACCATCACGAGAGCCGTAGGCTCCGTAGTCGTTTAGTCTCAGGTGCCCCAGCCGGGCGGGCTCGCTGAACAATGCTCCGCGCTCATGCTCGAACCAGAACTCCCATCGTTCCCAGCCATCCAGAAGTGCGGCAGTGCGGATGCCGTCTTTGGCCGCAGCGACCTGTTCGGCGAGGACTTCGTCGTAAGGGCCGCGGTAAGTTCCGCGCACCAAAGGGCGCTCCTGCGGGAAAATGGCGAGACAAATAGCGGGTACGGTCAGTATTACCATGGCACTTGATTATTGGCTCGCACTGCATCCAACTGAAGCAACAAACCGGGAAACTTGGATGGTGCTATTAGTCCATGGCGCCGAAAACTGCGAGCAGTTCCTGGCGGGGCAACGAACCAATCACGTAAATTTGCCGAGCACCTGCCACACCCTCTACAACTCTCACTCCGCCAAGATCGGTACGGTTGGCAAAATTAATCGTTGCTTGCGGAGAAGGAGAGGTCAGTAAGCGGCTCTGGGCAATAAGCAGATTTTGAATTCCGTCGGTGTAGTGTTCAAAGTAAATATTGGGGACCATGGTGCCAAAGGCCCGCTCAGCGTCGACAAAGCGGATGCGACTCTGGTTGAAGCCAAGTGGCAGGTATACCGCTGGTTGCGGAGTAATACCGAGCAGAACGTCGTCATTTAACGGATCGTAATCACGCTCACTCGCAAGTGGCTGCGACCACGCCTGGTTAGTGAAAGTAGGTGCAAAATCAACGCTTGTCACTTCCATTTCTGCAGCCAGGGCATCGGCTGGATCAAAACGTTTCCAGCCCAATAAATGATTGTTCTGATTGTCCAGATAAATCTCCAGGCTGCCAAATCCGAAGCGTGACTCGGCTCGGTACTGAAGGCACTTGCGGCCGGCAATAACATTAAATCCGGGGATTTCGTTCCAGCTGTAGCTGAATCGAACAATGTTGTCTTCTCCCAAGTGTGGGTCACGGAAATGTACCAAGTAGCGCCCGCGCGTCGCG
>NVRO01000224.1 GCA_002400895.1 Planctomycetota bacterium | reverse complement strand
AACAGCCGGGTGGACGCCGTGGTGACGGCAATACACATCAGCCGCTGGGGTTATCGCAAAATGCTCCAGAACGTCAGCCTGGCATTTCTGTTCAACGGTATCGGCATTCCGCTGGCCAGCACGGGGCTGATTTACCCGGTCTGGGCGATGGTGGCTATGGCAGCCAGCGTGACAGCCATTTTCATTAATTCACTGTGGCAACGCCCGGCCCTGTTTTTCGACACGGTCGCGAGTGTGAATAATTGACCAACTCGTTTGTAAGCTGCCCCCTGAAAAGAGGATTCGTCATGTTTAAAAAAGGGTTCCTGATGTTAGCGGCGTTGGCATTCAGCGTTGCCGCGCTGGCCGCCGACAAACACTACGTATTGGGCGTGGACGGCCTGGCCTGTCCCTTCTGTGCCTATGGCATTGAGAAACGTCTGAATAAAGTGGATGGCGTCACCGGCGTGGAGGTGGACGTCGGAAAAAGTACGGTGCGTGTCACCCTTCAGGAAGGCAGGACTTTCTCTGAGGAGCGGGCACGTCAGGCTGTCGAGGAGGCCGGCTTCACGCTGCGCTCCTACTCAGAGGCCGAAGGTGAAACGGGAGGCAGCGATGCGAAATAACAACCAGTCAATCGGCTTGCCCCTGCTGGTCGGTGCCCTGGTACTGACCGGTGTGCCTTCGGCACAAGCCGCACCCAACACCTTTAACACGGCTCTGCCCGTGCCCCAGGGTGAAACCATCTGGCGGGAGCAACTGGTCTCGCGGGAGCGTTCCGACGGTGGCCCCTTGGATCGTGAGGTCTCGGTCCAGGCTCCGGGCAGCGTACTCGGTTATGGCATTACCTCGAAGCTCGCGGTGTTCGGCGTTGTCCCTTACTTTTTCAACAAGGAACTGGACGTCACCACGCCCATGGGCCGGATTGAGCGCGATACCGGCGGCATCGGCGACGTCTCGCTGTTCGGGCGTTACAGGAGTTTGAAGTCCAACGGAACGAAAACGTACGGTAAGGACGCTCTCATAGCGGTGTAGGAATGGCCGCCGAGACTGTCAATGTATTCGGTGAGTATTACTCTGGGTGACAATGGCCAGCGATCTTGTTCGAGATGACTACCTCCGATAAGATAACGCATATCAGGAGATGGCATGCCTCCTTAAACCGCCACTGCACGTTCGCAGTGGCTGATGATGCCTACGCAGGGTCCCGGTTCGGGCGCGTAGGTTATTGCCGTTTCGCCTGTCCGGGTATTGTTTCATGTAATGCTTCAGGACAGGATCTTTACTGATGTACTCTATTCTCGCAATCTGCGCTGGTGCCTCGGGCGGGGCCTTATCCCGCTGGCTACTCGGCCTGCAACTCAACGCCCTGTTTCCCACCATCCCTCCCGGCACGCTGGCCGCAAATCTGTTAGGCGGTCTCTTTATCGGCGTGGCTTTGAGCTTTTTCAGTGCACAGGGCTCGGTGGCACCGGAGTGGCGACTGTTCATTATCACCGGGTTTCTTGGTGGGTTTACTACCTTTTCGACGTTTTCCGCTGAAATTATTACCTTGCTACAACAGGGCCGGTTTGCCTGGGCAGCCGGCGCAGTATCCGTTCACGTACTGGGGTCATTGCTCATGACGATTCTGGGTATGTTTACGGTCGGTTGGATTCGTAGTCTGTAATGGTCTCTGTCGGACGGCGGTTCCTTATTCAAGCAGAAAAGTTCATAGACATTTCCTTTTTTAGGAGAACTAGGATGAAAGGTTATCAACTGACGTTCTTTACCCAGCAAAACCGCCATCACCGTGGCAAGCACGTTTGTGATTGGCTGATCGACTCTGCCCGGGAGCTGGGTGTGCGCGGCGGGACCGTGCTCGCCGCAACTGAGGGTTTTGGTCATAACGGCAAAATGCACTCCAGCCATTTTTTTGAGCTTGCCGATCAGCCAGAAGAAATCACGATGGTAGTGACTGAGGACGAGGCAGAGCGGCTGCTCAAACGTTTGCTCGCGGACCAGTTGCACATCTTCTATGTGAAGATTCCGGTCGAATTCGGCACCCTTGGAGAGTCGGACTGAATGACTAACGACATCAACGAGGCCGGCGCAGCTGAAAAAGCCACCAGGCCGAAAGGCTGGCTGAATCGAACTGTCGTCGGTGCCGGGATCACCAGCGCACTGGGCGACTTCTGCTAGGTCGCGATGTCCTACCCGGTCGGCGCTATGGCGGATCGCCTCGGCCATCTCCCCATGCTGGTCGGCGGGTATGTGCTGGGAACGCTCACGGCCGTTTTGACAGCACTGGCCTTCTGGCTTTCGGTAGACAGCGTGCCGCTGCTCGTCGTCATCTTCTTCGTCGCTGGCTTGTACGTCACTGTCGAGGAAGCGTTGGAGTCCACGGTGGCAGCCGAAATGGTGCAGGCCGACACCCTGATGATCAGCTATGGTGCGCTGGGGACGGTCAACGGGACGGCCAAGTTCGTCTCCAGCGCCACGATCGGTTTGGTGTGGACCGCAGTCTCGCCGACTCTCGGCTTTGGCTTGGCGGCCCTGCTGATGGCGGCCGGGACATTGGCTATGCTCCGCGTCCGTAATGCGTAGCGTATAGAAACACTTACTATGACAATAAAACTGGTTTCGAACGCCAAGCAATGGGCACGAACCATCAAGCGTGACGTACACGCGGTCTGGCTTTCCGCTCGTGATCCCCGCACCCCGTGGTTCGCAAAGGCGCTTGCGATGGTTGTCGCGGCCTATGCTGTCTCGCCCATCGACTTGATCCCCGACTTCATTCCCGTGCTCGGCTACGTGGATGACATCATCATCGTGCCGCTCGGAATCATGCTGGTCGTGAGGCTTATCCCGCCAGAGGTAATAAGCGAGCACCGAGAAACCGCCGCCAAAGCCACCGAGCGTCCGGTAAGCCGCATGGCAGCGGGGGTATTTATCACCCTATGGATCGTCTGTGCAGCCCTTCTAAGCGCCATCTACTTGTGATTAATTATAAACACCGGGAGGGCGAGTTGTACTTGGCGGATGACGCTGGCCACTGCCCAATTCTGGGGGCCGCGCACGCTCTCCAAGAATTTACCCCGGAGAACACCATCCAGGCCAGCACATACAATGGTGACCGCATAATTGTTGCTCACCTTCGTCCTCCGTTACCCAGCATTGAAGTGTGAGCCATGATAAATTATCCGAGTGTCATACATGACGCTATTGCGCATCTCATTTGAGATACGGTCAAGCTGTGGCCATTAGAAAATGGGTATCCGGATTAATTGGTTGACGATCCCTGTAGGCCCACCGATATCTTAATTTTCCCAGAAGGTTGATAGATCGACACCGAAGTTCTTCTCGGGCTCGGGTAGACCCATGCCGTAGGTCATGGTGGCCTTGCCCAGGAAGGGGGATTCCTTGGTCTGCGGCACCTTCTTCTTGTGCTTGGTGGTGTAGAGCATCCGGGCCCGCATCACCTCGAATGAGTAGCCCCGGCCATCGCGGTTCTTGTCCTTG
>NVRO01000223.1 GCA_002400895.1 Planctomycetota bacterium | reverse complement strand
ATCTGACTTTCTTCATGTGTGTCTCCCTAGACTTGCACGTTGAATACATTCTGCACCAGACCACGCAACACTTGAGCGTCTTGTGGTACTGCCGCGTCAATAATAGACGTGATCAAAGCCTCCTTCGTGGCCTCTGCTTCGTCTAATCCCATCGCCAAGAACGAAACCTGTGCTTCGCCGGCTTCGATGTAATCCCTTGGGCTTAGAGGCTGTATGATTTCAGCGCTCGTGAAGGCACGCAGATGTTCTGCGGTGTATTGCACCAGTTTCTCCAGAAAATCCTCTGCGATCCCCGGCACTTTGGCTTTCAGCAGTCTTCTGCGTTGTGGCTTGCCCATGTAGTCGACGTGAACCCAGTTGGCCCAGCGGTTGATGAACGCAGACGATTGTATCCGGGCTTCTCTGTACATGCCGTACTCGTCGCCCTTCATTTGTGTATTTCCTGTTGCCGCCCATCTGAACAACGGGTGGGGTGATACGATACGTCCTGCGTCTTCCGTGAGCATCAGACCGTGGCCCTCAAGGCCACGTTGCAGTGCGTAACTGACGTTCGCTCTGATGTAGTCAATCTCATCCAACAGCAGGATGTTAGGGCCACTCATTGCTTGTGGTACTGGCCCTTCAAGGTACTGGCTTATTGTCACACCATTGTCATTACGCAACACCTCACGTCCCAGCAAATCCATCTGGCTGATCTCACCGTGAAGGTTTAGACGTACAAGCGGCCACTGCAAACGAGCGGCGATCTGCTCGACCAGTGTCGTCTTACCTGTTCCTGTGTGACCGTGGAGGTAGAATGTCTTGTTCATCACCAGCGCCCTCAATATGCGGCGTAGTGCTGACAGGTCAAAGACGTAATCTGGGTCAATGACAGGGACATTCTTGTGCGGTGTGTCCCAATCGAACAGTGGTACTCGGATATTGAAGCCCTTGCCCCTGATTTTAAACACCGACTTTGCGCCCACCATCTTGTGAGAACCCGATGGCTCGCCATCTTCTCCCGTCATGTCAGGGATCACAGCTGGCATCGAAAGTGTCGTAACCTGTGCTGCCTTCGCAGTAGTGAGTTCGTCGACGAGTTTGTTGTGCGCCTCAACTACAGTCTTGAGTGATTGCAGAGACAAAGCGTTGGTGACCGCGTCGACTGCGGCCAACGTATGGGATTCTGGCACGTCCATTTTCTTGAAGTCGTGGTTTGGTGTGTTCGGTTTAGTCTCGTCGACCTCATCGTGGTCGTCCTCGAAGATCTGGGCCGCTTTTTTACGCAAGACTTCGTCTGCCTTTGACCGAAAATCAGGCTCCGGGCCGCTTTCGCGTGTGTCCATTGCCTCAATCACATTTTCGATCATCGATGGGTCGTCGAACAGCGGCTTCAACACTTGGCCAATCTCGTTATGATCTCCGTACTCTTCGTCTACTAAGGCGTCTATGGTGCATATTATTGTTTCAAGCGTGTAATCTGCCCTTCTCAACTTGGCGTCTTTGGGCTCGTACTTCTCCCCACTCTTCTCGGAGAGTTCATTGGTTATTTGCTGTAGTCGTACGGTGGTACACTCCTTTGGCCGCCCGAATATGTAAGGCGTCTTGGCTCTGCTTTGTGTTGTGGCCTTCATGCCAAATGGCTCTGGGTTCACGACTGCCCCGATAACTTGATCGACGGTTATTGCACCAAGAGCAAGGCCCTTGAGGGTGTCCATGTCTAAGCTGTCTCTCAACCCCTGATTTGTTGCTTTCGGGTTGATTTGCTCTGACCCCTGACCGACTAGCGGTGAGTCGGTAAATGCTTGGATGATGGGCTTCGTGTTGAGAAGGCTGTTAAGCGTGTTCTCTGTCCAATAGAACATCCGGCTGGCCCCAACAGTCTCACAAAGAACCAGTTTGTCACGACTGACCCACTTGCGTAGTAGTGCTCGCTTGGTCGTGTAGTCGTTGATGTCGAAGACGCCTTTGAGTTCTTGGGCGTATTCCAAAAGCTCGCTTATCTCAATGGGCTCAATGGGTGACGGCGATATCATTTGTGTCTCCCTTACTAGACAGTTGGTTGTATAATACACGAGACTGTGTTGCAAGCATCACTTCTCTACTTTCAAGCGCGTCATCACTAATTGCTTGATGTTGGCTAACGCTTCCGTCTCGTTCTTCTCTCCAGCGGCGTCGAATATCCGCTTCCACGCCCACCGCTCTCCGATGTATGTGTTGTTTGATGTCGGGCGTGGGTTCTTCTTGGCTTTTGTCATCGCCAGTATCCTTTTTGTGTTGGGGTGTTGTCTAAGAATACGCAGTCAATGACGTCGTAAGTGCCGTCGCTTGAGTATTCCTTCTCGCCGCAACCGACGAGCCATTCGACAACGACGACCATCATCATGACGCCGATGATGGCGCATAGCGCCACCATCGTGATCGTTGCAGTCGTCTTGCGCCATTTGTTGGCGGGCCTGAAGTCTCGCTCCTTCCGGTCTGCTGTCATGCAGCGTTCTCCTGTGCATGTGGTTGGTGTGAAAGAGCAATCATGTGGTCGGAACCACGCTTATGCTCTACTTTCACGAGTACGTGCTGGTCACCCAGACGTGTCGTAAACCCTTGTGTCGAGCTACCGGGCACTGTGTCGCAGAACTTCGCGGCGTCGAACTCGTTGTCGAACAGCCCTTGTGACCCTTGGAACTCGGCGACGGTGAGGTAACCAGCCTCGTCCGCAATCATCTCGTAGACGTTGACCCAGTACATAGCCATGCTCTTCTCCTGTTCGTTGGTGTCGCGGGACGACATCATCCCGTGTCGTTGCGTAAGCTGTTGACATGACGTCGAACAGCATGTGTGAGGTAGTGTCCAGACGCGCACGCAGCGGATTTCGAAACGTTTGTGGTGTTGTGTTGTTGTCATCGCGCAAATCCTCCTCGTACGCCGGTAAAACACGCGCAAAAAAAGGGAGCGCGCGAACGCGCCCCCTCCTGTGCTACGACTTGAGGCCGCACAGCGCGAGATACGCCTGCATTGCAGGCGCGTCGCTACCGATCCCCGCGAGGATGACCGGGTCCAACGTGGGCGTGACTACGACCGTGCGCGAGCCCTTGACCTTCGGCTTCGTGAACGGGTCCATCGCCTTCGCGGCCGCACCCGTGTCGATCTGCGTTGCGCCCTCGCGCAACTGGTCAGCCGCGTGAGTAGCCTTCGCAGCGGCTCCCGGTGCGGGCGGGTCCTTCGCGAGCTTACGTGCCGCCCGAGCGTCGAGGATTGCGATGGCCTCGGGTATGTTCGGGGAGTTCCCGCAGATGTGCTCGTTGATGTCCTTGAGCGTCGATGCGCTCGTGAGCGTAATCGTAGGCGTGTGTGTAGACATGCGATTCCTCCTCGCGTTTACACGACCCCAAAAATGCTTCGGGGTTTCTACCCTTGGAACTCCCCTTCGGGGACTGCGGGTGCGCGACGTGATGGGGGGGGGAGCCGACACCCCCGCCGACGGCCGCGACTATAAGTCGCAGAGGCCGTCAAGGCCGACTTCGCCGCCGCCG
>NVRO01000222.1 GCA_002400895.1 Planctomycetota bacterium | reverse complement strand
ATTACCTGGGGACTCGAGCCACTTGGGGCTACTCGTGTTCCGGTGGAGTTACTTGCCAGGCCTGGTCATGAGTTGACGGATAAGACGGAGACTCAAAAGTTATATCTGAGTATTGGTGGTGCGGAGGGTGAAGAAGCGCGAGTGGAGTGGCTGGACATCGGGATGAAAAACCGCAGGCAAGCTCATTTGCAGACTTTTCGTTCCAACATTGATGGCACCGTGCAACAGTACGCACTGGTGCCGCCGATTGATGATTCGTCGATGGAAGGTGAACGCGGCCTGGTGCTTTCATTGCATGGCGCTGGGGTCAAGCCGATGAACCAGGCCGGGTGCTTTACCCCCAAGAAGGAGTGGTGGATTGCCTGCCCGACCAATCGTTCGCCTTATGGGTTTGACTGGCAGGATTGGGGGCGACTTGATGCCTACGAAGTACGGGATGCGGTACTTGCACGCTTCGACCTGCCCGATGACAAGGTGGCACTTACCGGGCACTCAATGGGCGGTCACGGCACCTGGCATCTGGCGGTCAACGACCCTGATGCCTGGTGTGCGCTTGCACCTTCAGCGGGCTGGTGTTCATTTGACACCTATGGTTCGCGTCCGGAGGGTTCACTACGCCAGTTGTGGCATGGGGCTGATGGTGCTTCGGACACCCTTTCCTTATTGGCGAACCTGCAGACCAAACCGCTGTTCATTCTGCATGGCGAGGCGGATGACAATGTCCCGGTAAGCGAAGCGGAAAACATGGCCGCGGCTTGTGAGCAATTGGGAATCGACTTTTCCATCCACCTTGAGCCGGGAGCCGGCCACTGGTGGGGGAATCAATGCATGGATTGGCCGGGTATTTTCGATAGCTTCGCTGGCAAGCGCATTCCCCAATCACCTCTCCAGCTGGATTTCCGTACCGCCGATCCGGTGATTGATTCCTCCCACCATTGGCTGACGGTGGAACAGCCCCTGCGCTACGGAGAGATTTCACATATTTCCGCCAAACGTGCCAAGAACGGGAGCGGTGCAGCAATCACCACTGAGAACATTCGGATGTTCAAGGTGGACTTGCCACTTCAGCGGGTCAATATTGATGGTCAGGAGTTCCAGTCCATCGAAGCCGGTCCCCACGGTTTGTGGTTTGTGCGGCAAGGTGGGTTGGAAGATGAACAGACCATCTGGGAATTGCGCCATGGTGGGCCCTCCAGCGGCGAGAAAAATCCCGGGCGTTCCGGTCCGTTCAAGCGCGCATTCGATCGCAACTTTGTCCTCGTTTACGGAAGCCGGGGAACTGAAAGTGAAACTGCCGAGTTGCTCGCGCGTGCCCGTTACGACAGCGAGGTCTGGTTCTACCGTGCCAACGGTCACGCCCGACTTTGTTCCGACCAGGAGTTTCTTGACCCCGAGCACCAGGAAGATTTCACCGAGCGCAATGTCATTCTTTACGGCAACGCCGACAACAACGCCGCCTGGGAAACCGTGCTTGCCGCCGACGCGCCGATTCAGGTCCATGCCAATAAACTCACCCTTGGTGCAGAGAGTTGGCAGGGCGATGACCTTGCCGCCACCTTCGTGCTTCCACGCAAGGGTGAGCACCACACCCTGGTCGGTGTATTTGCCAGCACCGGCACTGCGGGTGCGCGCCTTGGCTATACCCTTGCGCCGTTCATCTCCGGGGTCGGCTACCCCGACTACGCGGTCTTCAACTCGAAAGTTCTTGAAAGTGGCGACGACGCCATTTTGGCGGCGGGTTGGTGGAACCAATCATGGGGTCATGGAGAAGAGGCAGGAGCTATGGAGATTCGGTAGAATCACCTTTCCCATGAGCACTTCCTCTCCCACAATTGACCTCTCCTTTCTCGAAGAGCTTGGCCTTGGCGGGGTCCAGTCCGGCGCCTACTGTGGCGAATGGATGGAATGCACCGGTTCGGAGCTGGCGGTGTACAGCCCTGCCACCGGCGAACAAATTGGCTGCATCAAGCAAGCCAGTGCTGCTGAATACGAGAAGGTTGCTGCCGAAGCTCATGCCACCTATTTGAAATGGCGCGAATTGCCGGCACCTTTGCGTGGGGAGTTCGTGCGTCGTATCGGCGAAGAGTTTCGCAAGTACAAGGAGCCCCTGGGCAAGCTGGTCTCCTGGGAGATGGGAAAAATTCTTCAGGAAGGCCTGGGTGAAGTGCAGGAAGCGATTGATATCGCCGATTTCGCAGTGGGCCAGTCACGCATGCTCTACGGTTTGTCGATGCATTCCGAGCGTCCCGAGCACGCGATGCGCGAACAGTGGCACCCGCTCGGTGTGGTCGGGGTGATTTCCGCCTTCAACTTTCCGGCCGCAGTATGGGCGTGGAATTCGATGCTGGCGATGATTTGCGGCGATGCCACCTTGTGGAAGCCGAGTTCGAAAACTCCGCTTACCGCGATTGCGATGACCAAGGTTGCTGCCCGCGTGCTCGAGCCGGAAGGCTGGGGCGCGGTATGTTCATTGGTGGTCGGACCTGGCTCCGAGGTCGGCGCACTCATGCTCGACGACAAGCGCGTTCCCCTGGTTTCCGCCACCGGTTCATGTGCGATGGGCAAGCACGTCGCCGAACGCATGGCCTCGCGCTATGGCCGCACCATTTTGGAACTTGGCGGCAACAATGCGGTATTGGTGATGGAAGACGCCGATTTGGAAATGGCGGCACGCGCCATCATGTTCGGCGCGGTTGGAACTGCCGGTCAGCGTTGCACCTCGACTCGTCGGGTTCTGGTGCACAAGGACGTGCGCGAAAAGCTGGTGGCGCGTCTTATGGAAATGTACTCCAAGGTGGTAATCGGCAATCCTCTTGAAGCTGGCGTACTGATGGGTCCGATGATTGATCAGGGTGCCTGCGACGAGGTCTTGAATGCAATCGAGGAAGTCAAGAAGATGGGCGGCGAAATTCTCTGTGGTGGGGAACAAGTCAAGCCTGAAGGATGTGAAGAAGGGTTTTATATGAGCCCGGCAATTGCGACTGCTGACAACTCCTGGCAGATTGTTCAGGATGAAACTTTTGGCCCTCTGCTTTACATTATGGAGGTCGATGACCTCGACCATGCAATTCGCATTCACAATGATGTGCCGCAGGGCTTGAGTAGTTCCATCTTTACCCTGAACATGCGCAAGGCCGAACGCTTCCTGTCGGCTGCCGGTTCGGATTGTGGCATTGCCAACGTCAACATCGGTACTTCCGGTGCTGAAATCGGTGGTGCCTTCGGCGGTGAAAAGGAAACCGGCGGTGGCCGCGAATCAGGCTCGGATGCCTGGAAGGCATACATGCGCCGACAAACCAACACCGTCAACTGGAGTGATGAACTGCCGCTGGCGCAGGGGGTTTCCTTTGATGTCGACTGAACCCTTGGTTACCGTCAGTTTGACATCGTGAAGTTGCTGCTCACTATTTTTTTGCTGGGGTGTTCGGCATTTGCCCAGGAGGGGAATGAAATTGTCAGCATCGAGCTCAGTGACGGTGAGATTATGGCCGGGAAGCTGTATTTGCCCTCAG